>JBGUMU010000045.1:0-14183 GCA_045116995.1 Bacilli bacterium | reverse complement strand
ATGTGGATATAAAAACTCGCTCACAAAGGACCTCGCTATTAGGAAATGGACTTGTCCTAAATGTGGATCTATTCATGATAGAGATATAAACGCTGCAAAAAATATTCTAAGTAAGGGAATTGAAACGCTTACAAAGGATGGGACACATCCGGATAGCTTGTTTATGCTTGGCTCGCTAGAGTCATCGAGCAAGAAGCCCCCACTTCTTTAAGTGTGGGAGTATGTCACATATCTTGGTGTTTCGTTTGCTCATGGCCTCTATGATTTTTTAAACATCATTGTGACCATGTTTGTTATTTAAGATAATAAGTACTATACTTATTCAAGATAAAAAGGAGGCAAGCTATGCCACATTCTTCAGGCGGAGGTCATGGTGGAGGTGGATTCCACGGTGGTGGTTCATTCCATTCTGGTCACAGTGGTGGTCATTCATCATATAACAATACCCATATAAACACCGTTAGATATTCACGTGTCTATTTCCCTGGTGCGTATTGTTATATCTATTACGATAGACACTATAGACCACATGCTTTTTATAGTGATTCTTTAAAAGATAAACAAAGAATACCAAACTGGAAAGTTATAATCGGCTACGCCGTTCTCCTTTTAGCGCCTATTATCTTTTTGTTTGCGACGAGTTTTCACTTTCCAAAAATGATTAGTGATAACTATGATAGCAAGATTATTATCGAAGATACCGCGGATGTACTAACTGATAGTGAAGAACAATCATTAAAAGTTACTTTCCAAGCTTTCTTTGATAAGACTGGTATCGCTCCTTCATTTGAAAGCATTAATAGTTACTATGGTAGTTATGGTAGCTTAGAAGACTATGCTTATGGCTCATATCTTTCAAAGTTCAAAGATGAGAAACATTGGTTAATCGTCTATTCAAAAATCGATGAAAGAAATAAATGGGAATTTGAAGGCATGCAAGGCGATCAAACTGATCCAGTATTAACTACCTATAAAACAGATATATTTAATAAAGCCTTACATAAAGCCTTATCAAATACTGATATCACTATCTATGAAGCCTTTAATAACACATTTACTTCATTCACTGATGAAGTGATGAAACCATATCTCTATATGGAACAAAGTATGATTGTGTTTGAAATCATTTGGGCGGCAATATTTGGTTTCCTTATTGTTAGCCAAGTGATGGATAATGTGCGTTTAAGTCACATTAAGGAAAGTACAGTTGTTCTAACCGAAGAAGAACCAAAATTAGAGAAATGTCCATACTGTGACACTCCATATTATGCCTACACAATTGATAGATGTCCTAAATGTGGTGGGGAAGTAGATTTCCCTAAAAAGAAAAATATCGATCCAGAGTATCAAGACCCTGAGTTCTAGACTTATCAAATTAAAGCATTTATTATAAAAGTGCTATGAAGAAAGAAATAAAAATATTAGCGATTATCTGCTTTTCTTTAATTATGGCCGCTTTAGTGACTGCTATTGTTAGTGACGCTATTATCGTTGGTCAATCTATCTTAGGCTTCGTTTTAGCGCTTATCATCGCTGTTATAGCCTTTATAGTGGGTGTCATATTAATGATTATCAGCTGTATGTTGATATTTGGTATCTATTTATTAGATCAAGAAGGCTTCTGGCCCATTGCATGGGCGGAAAGCGCTTTTAAAGATGTAATGAAGGATTATCAAGTAACACAAGCACAGATAGACACTCTCATCACTATACGAATAGTGTTACTTGTTATATGTATATCAGTCTTTATTATGTCCATCATAGTCGTAAGACATGTTAAGAAGATAAAGAAACAAGATAAGACTATCAATAGAAAACCAACATCAGGCTTTGGCACTGCATCATTGGTGTTGTCTATATTGGGCACGATTGCATCATTAGGCGTTTTAGCGGTCCTAACAATTATGAGGTAATAATGATGAAAAAAAGTTCAACAAAAAACAGCAACTACGTTAATTTGCTTATTCTCGGGAATGGGTTCGATTTAGCGTGTGGTGAAAAGACAAGCATTTTTGATTTTGTGGATTCAGTTTTGAGAAAAACAAGCAACCAATTGAGCTACTATAAAATCAATTTCATTATCTTACTTATCCACTATATTTCAGAGGAAAACGGTGGGGATGGATGGAAGGATTTTTTAAACCTCAATAATGCCGGGCTTAGCGATTGGATGGATTTTGAAAAGGTTGTATACCATTTAGTGTTAGATGAAAAAACATATAATTTAATGGCGGATATTTACTATAATCCTGAAAAGTATATAAAAACTACCGATAAAAGTGCTCCTTATGTCACCGCGCAATACTTTAAAAAATTTCGCCAATGGCATGATGGTTTGTATAGTCCATTTGATTCTTATTTGGAGTTTCTAGAAAAAGCAGTTTTAGAGTTTGAAAAAGAATTGCAACGATATCTTATGTCCATTGATTCTGATTTGATTGTATACGCGCACAAAGAGTTGTTGCTGCGCAAATTAAGATTTAAATATGAGAGAACTTCAGTGATGGACTTCAATTATACGAGTTTACCTTACGACCCATTTTATCATCCGGTTTTTCGCATCCATGGCAATGTTGGTAATGGTTGTCTTATAGGCATAGATCCTTATTATAAAAAGCCTGGTACCAATGATATGTATAAAACTTTAGGCGCCAAAATTCGATTTACAAAAGTATACAAAAGACTAAAACTTTCAAGTAAAGAAGAATTGCAACAATTTGTGCTTACAGAAGATATAAACAGAATTACTTTTTTCGGTCATTCTTTAGGCGAACAAGATTATTCTTATTTTCAAAGTGCTTTTGATTACATAAATTTGTACGAATCTGAAGTGGTGCTGGTTTTTTGCTATTCGGAATATGATAAGGAAGGTTTAGTAAAAGAAGTTGATCGACTAACAGAGAGAGTATTCAAACTTATCAATCGTTATGGTGAAACGTTAACAAACAAAGACCATGGCAATAATTTGCTCAACAAACTCTTATTGGAAGGAAGATTGGTTTTTAGAGAAATCTTTCCTGAAGACATATTTAACAAAAAAGATTTGGATGCATTATATAAACAATATGAAACATATCACTAAAATGCTCTAGAATTAGCGTTAACAATAATGAGGCAAAATAGTTATGAGTGACTTTGGAACCTTATCTGAAAAGCAAGTAGTGGATATCATCACCGGAAGAAGAATTATTAAAAACGAGCAAGAACGGGCTATAGTTATGCTTCAAATCGAAGGTCTATATTATGACTTTTCTGATGATGAAGCATTAGAACTATTTGAAAGATTTGATAACAAAGAATTAACGTGCGAACAAATGACGTACCATATCATAATCTTAGCCATTATGGCGAACTATATAGTTGAAAACAAAATAGATTCGTTAACTAGATCAAAAAATAAGTTTCTTTATTATTTAAACGAGGAAGTTGATTACTGCTACCTTGATGAACCAATACTAGAAAAAGATATAAAAGTATTAGGGTCATTTTTTAAAGAGCCGGTTGCTGTTTGTTGATTGAATTACTTAAGGAGATTATTATGAGCAAGAAAATCTTTATATCCTTCGATTATGAAAATGATAAGAGCATTAAAGGAGACTTAATGCATCAGTTAAAATCAGACGAAGTTCAAGTTGCTGTTAGTGACAAATCTATTAATAAAGCAATAGACGAAAAATGGAAAGAGGAAGCTAGAAGACGTATTAGTGGCTGTAATTATGTTATTTTCCTATGCGGAAGAGAAACAAGTGAGGCGGCTGGAGTGTCTGCTGAAATGTCTATAGTAAGAGAACTTAATAAGCCTTATTTCTTACTTTGTGGAAGAAGAAGAGGCGTTGTAAAGAAGCCTCATGGTTCATTGAAAGGTGATAAAGTCTATAAATGGACGCCAGATAATCTAGAACTATTACTAAGCGGCAATAAGAAGGATGCTATTGCAATAGGTTCCAAAAGAGTGGATAGCGAATATTAAACATAGCCAAAACACTAACGTAAATCTTTCCAATATGGAAAAAATATTGTTAGAATCTTACTATTTTGATAAAAGAGAATAGTGTGATATATAATAAAAATGAGGACACCACAAAATAATTTGAAACTACTAGAAATTCACATTTAATATATTTTACTGTCCTCACCCACCGCCGCCTCCTTTCTTACATATTCATCGGCTTGCGGTGGGTTTTTAAATAATAGAATTCTAAGTTCAGCAATTAAATAAAAAGTCCTTTCTAGATTTTCCATTACTGCTATGTATTTTTATATCTTTTGGTGATGCACATATAAAATTCATTTTTTTAATAAATGTAAGGCCTAGCCTGACAAATAATAGCACGATTCAAACACCATCTTGGTAGAAGGATGAACTTTACATTCCCTATAATTGACATCGAAAAAAGTGAGGAACCATGAATGAAAAAGTTATTCTTAATTAATGCATTTGCCGCATTGGCAATTGCATGCTCTGTCTTCGGGTCAAATGCTGACAGCATTACCAAGACAGCAGAAACTAACGCTCAGAATAATGAGCAAATATTGGAAGCACAAACAGATGGCTATTGTCTGAACAAACGCGACAAAAACGCTTTAGGTGGACTTGTAATTCCAGATAAACCGGTTATTGGTCCTTTCCCTGATAGACCTATGCCTGTTGTGTTGCCAAAGATTTATGAAGATTTGACAAGAGACCATTACAATGACTATTCTTATACGCCGCAGTTTATCAAATCTATGGGCATAATAATGGGCAAACTTGTCATCCACACAGAAGATGAACGTGACGAGACTGGCGTTGATAGAATTGACAATGACTGGTATAGATTTTCAATCACAGAGAGATTCAACTATGATTTCTCGTTTACTGCTCCGAATAGTAGCTACTATTATGAGATCTTTAAATTCTCATCAATGGATGCTGATCGTCCAGACATAGAGAGAGATCACACCTTACTTCATTCTTCTTTAAATGGTAATTCAAGTTACAACGCCTTGCTCGAATGTGGAACCTATTTTGTCCATGTTACAGCATTAAATGAAGCCAGCATCTCGGACACTCAATATTCAGTGACAATGCAAAGGAATACCAATTTTCCAGGTACTCTTTCTTCTTTTAGATTAACGAGAGAAAATCTTGGGGAGAATCGCGTTATCTTATGGGAAAACGAAAACATTCCATCTGGTGTTAATAGTTGGGCTAAGCAAAAAAATGAGCTGGCTTACTATAAATATGAACCAATTGGTACAAATATAATTCACTTTGACGGTTATGTTGACCCAATCTTTATGTACAACAAAGAGTGGCTACCAGCGTATCCTACTATGCGATTAGATGAGACCACATATCTGGACTCAATCATTTACATAAGTGGTGATGATAATATCAGAGATGTTCGCAACATTGTTGATAAAATGCTTAATGAAGCCAGCATTACTGAATACGAACAAGACATTGAAAGCATGAGAATTGAGGCTACTATCGCGGCATGGGATGCTGTTCGCGGAGTTGTTGAACTAATCATTGCTGTATACATTTCTCCTCATCTCGCAGGAGCTATAGAAACTTTATATAAAACTGTCACTACTACCATTTCTTGCATAGAAACAGCTAACGCCCTTTGCGAAGCCCTTTCTTTTAGTGCCGGTTATGATCACTATGTAACACCCGGTGATATTAGAGAGAACTTGAGAAACCTTTATGAAAGATGCAACGAAATATTAAATTACCACCCAAATTATGTTCTTAAGATTCCTCGTTACTCTTATCTTTGCGAGGAATTTGTTCCCTTTAATAACCCAGGAATGTATCCTGCAGGGACTCGCGCGTCAACTTGGGTTACTTCGATGTTCTTACCAAGTCCGTACCGCTTTGACGATTCTTATTTCTTTGAAGGAATAGGCGCAACAGTTAATAGAGTGCAAACTTATACCGATAGTGATGGAACTCGTTCTTTTAAAGGAAGTATTAAACTCTTTGAAAATCTTCAAGACATGTGGGAAGAAACAGTACCAATTGTGGAAAGTTCATCAACTGTTACCGATAGTGATTGCCGTTTGTGTTATAAATATTCAAGAAGAGCGGATAATAAATATTACCTCACTGTTTATAACACAAACCAAACCGCGGTAGATATTACTTATAACAACGCTTACGCGAGCGACAATGACGGACAATACTTTAATTTAAAAGCAGATGACTACGTCAGTGCGCGCGTCGAAAGGGGCACACCAGTTAGAATTTGCACCGAAAATAGAAATTACATATGGGTTAGAGAAAATAGCAATGAGTATGTCAAAAAAATTACTTTCTCTTCTGGCGTCACCCATCTTTCACAAAAATATAATTTCCACATGACTAATTTAAAACTCGCTATTGTTGGTTTTTCAGGTGGTGTTTGGACTATTAGAGTCAGAAATCTTTCAAACCTCGGGGTACATTTCTATTACAACAGCAAAATGTGTTTCTATGATGATGCCAAATATTGGAGAAATCTAGTTGACTGGCAAAATCATTCAAGCGTTTATATCAATTATAATGAATATGCTGATATTCAAATTTCCGAGAACTGGTTCGCAGATTCTATTGCGGTATCATATGTGATGAATAACGTCAGATATGTCAGTTTTGCAAATCTGTTAAACAAAGATGACAAGACTTTGAATTACAGCGAAAACCTTATCTACGCTCAATAATTTGACCATTACAAAAACCAGCGGACATAACAATCTGCTGGTTTTCTTTATAGCTGTGTTTTCTTAAGCATCTGTACGTATTGCTGAATAGTAGTTACATTTTTGAGTATTTTTTCTTTGTTTAAACAAATCTAACACTTATAATATTTTTAAGATCTATAGTTCTTAAAAGGAGTTTTTTATGAGCTTACAACCTTTTGTTAAGTGGGCTGGTGGCAAGCGCCAGGTAATGGATAAACTTTTAGAGTTTAAACCAAAGAAATTTAGACACTATTACGAACCTTTTGTGGGTGGTGGTGCTTTGCTTTTAGAGTTGCTTCCTATTCACGCAACAATAAATGACTCCAATAAAGAACTTATGTATGTCTACAAATGTTTAAGAAATAAAAGACTCTTCAAAAAGTTTTGGGAATTATGCAAGATCCACGAGGAGAATCACTCTGAAGAATACTATTACAGAGTAAGGGACTTGGATAGAAAGAAATCTGCTTATGCCAAAATGACTATGGTGGAGAAAGCTGCTAGATGTGTCTATCTTAATAAAGCGTGCTTTAATGGCTTGTATCGTGTGAGCAGCAAGGGCTATTTTAATGTTCCTTCTGCAAAGAGAGAAAAAGTTAAATGTTTTGATGACAAAAACATGCTTGAATTGCACAAGTACTTCCATAAGAGAAAACCAATAATCTTGAATAAAGATTTTGCAGAAGCAGTAAAAACAGCTAGAGCTGGCGACTTAGTTTATTTTGACCCACCATATGATGTGGTCGGTGAACAATCTTTCACATCCTATACAGCTGGTGGCTTTGGAAGAGATGAACAAACAAGACTCAGAGATTTAATCAAAGAACTAACCGAAAAAGGCGTTCTTGTTATGGCAAGCAACGCTAACACGCCTTTTATTCAAGAATTGTACAAAGATTTTAACATCCATGTTATCAACGCCAAGAGAATGATTAATTCAAAAGGCGATGGTCGTGGTGATGTCGAAGAAGTGATTGTTACAAATTACTAATATGCTAACCAAAAGAGATATCTTCTTTCAGGAAAATGATTTCACACTCCTAAAAGGAGACTCTTTTAAATTGCTGAAAAAGATTGAACCAAAATCAGTCGACATGATTTTTGCTGACCCGCCATATTTTTTATCTAGTGGTGGCATTAGCTGTCAAAATGGTAAACAAGTGTCTGTAAATAAAGGTGAATGGGATTATTCAAAGACAATTGAAGATAGGATTAAATACCATCGAAAGTGGATAGCCCTTTGTAGAGAAGTTCTCAAAGATAATGGAACAATTATGATTTCATCCACTTTACATAGTGTTTACGCTATCGGCGTTGCTCTTGAACTAGAAGGCTATTCGATTATCAACAACATTATTTGGAAGAAAACCAACCCGGCACCAAATCTTGCTTGTAGATGTTTCACCCATTCTACAGAAACTATTATATGGGCTAGAAAACAACTAACTCTTAAGAAAAAGGGAAAGCATTATTTCAATTACGAAGCCATGAAAGAAGAAAATGGTGGCAAGCAAATGAAAGATATTTGGGAATTCGAAGAGGAGCCTGAAATAGTGGAAATTGCAACTGCTCCTGGAAGTGAGAAGAAACAAGGTAAACATCCGACTCAAAAGCCCATTAAACTCCTAGAGAGATTAATAACTGCAGCTTCTAAAGAAGGAGATTTAATTATGGATCCGTTCAACGGAAGTGGAACAACTGGGATAGTTGCAACTAGGATGGGAAGGAAATATATTGGAATAGACAACAAAAAAGAATACTTATTGCTTACTTTAAAAAGACTAAGTGAACAATGATATAATAAATAGAAGAGCATCTAAGGAGATAATCATATGCCAATACCAAGCAACGAAACACCTACTTCAGTGACAGTTAAAGTTGAAGATTTTCGTGAAATCAATATTAATGGGTGCAACGAATACATATTCTATATCAACTGCGTAGAGTATAAGAAATTTCCTCTTGACGCGAACGTCCGAGAACCCGATGTTAATAAGTCAAAACCATACAAAGATATGATTCAAACTTTGAGTGAAAAGCCTGAAAACTTTTTTGAGAACAACCTTGGTATTTCTGCAATTGCATCTAGCGTGGTGCAAACAACTTCAAAGAAATTTAAGATCACCTTTCCTTCGGGAACAGGTATTTTGAATGGTGGTCATACTCAGCAGGCTATTTTGGATTCTCAAAGTAACGGAAACATCTCGAACGCTATTGTTAAGGTTGTTGTCAGGGTAAAGGATTATGACCCAACACGAATTGCGCAAATTGCTTCTGCTCAAAATAGCAGCACATCGGTTAAGGAATATTCTCTTGCTGAAAAGAAAGGCCTATTTGCAGAGCTTAAAACAAAACTAGATCCAAATAAAGAAAAGCATATTATTTGGTGGGAAAATAAAAAAGTTGCTGCTGATAAAGGAATGGAACCAACAGACCTTTTGGCTCTTCTAAATGTTTTTAATATTGTTTTAAATTCAAGTATGTATTCGAGCTCAAAGAATCAGCCTACTTCAAGTTCTAACGCAAAAGCCACCGTGTTTAAAAAATGGGAAAACGATCCAAGTTCGTTTGTTTCAATATATCCGTTAGTCAACGATATTATCGACTTATACGAAGATTTGCTTATGTCTTTTTATGACGGAACCGGCATGACTAGATTAAACATTATTTCTGAAACAAAAGGTACTGCCAAAGAATTAGTTTTTAGAACTGAAACTCCGCAATATGTTATTCCAAAGCAAATGCTTTTTCCTATTCTAGCCGCTTTTAGAACTAACGTTTACTATGATGTCGCTAATAAAAAAATTGGATGGTTCGAAGACAACAAAGTGTTGCTTAAAAAACATATTAAAGAACTTTGCACAAAATTAATAACAACTTTCAAGGCAAATCACAACGAGGTAAATCATTTAACTAAGGATCCCACTATTTGGGAAAATCTTTTTATTACTTTAGGTAATCACATTGATAGGAAAAAGGTCTTTAGAAAATATGATATCTAGAAATAAAAAAGAGAGCGAAAAAGCTCTAAAAAAATGCAATTATACTTGTGTAGTATGTGGGTGGAACAAAAAAGCTAAAAGTGGCTCATCTCTTCTTGTAGGGGCTCACGTAAGACCGTTTGCTTCTGCTCCAGAATTTGATAAGTATGATAACATAATTGCCCTCTGCCCAAATTGTCATGCAGAATTTGATAATTATCAGTTCTATATAGATCCTGAAACGAGAGCCGTTTACTTTTTAGATAGCAATGAAAGCAATAATGGAAAAGACATTTCAAACTCAATCAGTTATGTGAATAAAAAGCATCTGATTTACGCTAAATACTTATTTGATGAAAACAATAAATGAGATATGAAAAGAAATTTTGACTCGTGGTTTTCTCAGTTTAGAGAAAGCATAGCTGATTATCAATACTATGTTGATTTTGATACGATTTATCAAAACATTGAAAGAGTTAGAACTAAACTTGACATATTGAATAGTTTGATAGGCAGCAGTGATATTGAAAGTGATTTTAGAGAATTGCTTATAAAACATCCAGAAGTATCTGAAACAATTCCCTTATTGCTCTCTAAAAGAGAAATGGATATTTTTTGTATGGATGAAAATGGTGGCTATAAATATTCATTTAGGAAAGTGTCTTATGACAAAGTTGACAAAGAGTATTTGGATAAGATTTGTTATTTTATGAAAGAAACAGGATTATTCGATCTTCTATCCAAACATATTATTAATAACTTAGCGGACTATGTTCTTGGTGTAGAGGCTGGCTTAAATTCCAACGGAAGAAAGAATAGAGGAGGACACTTGATGGAAGATCTTGTTGAGTCCTTCATTCAAAAAGCCGGCTATATAAAAAACAAAACATACTTTAAAGAAATGTATATATCAGAATTAGAAGAAAGAACTGGATTAGACTTATCACCTTTATCTAATGAAGGTACAACTGAAAAACGCTTTGATTTTGTTATTTTTTCTGAAAAATGTGTATACGTTTGTGAGTGCAATTTTTACGCTTCTGGTGGCTCAAAACTTAACGAAACTGCAAGAAGTTATAAAAACCTTGCTCTAGAATCAAAAGGCATTAATGGCTTTAAATTTGTTTGGATTACAGACGGTTTTGGCTGGGAAAAAGCAAAAAATAATTTGCGCGAGACTTTTGATGTTTTGAATGATTTATACTGTATAAAAGATCTTGAACAAGGCGTAATCGAAATAATGTAGTTCTAGGGACGTGTGAGATATGACATTGTATGAGATGGTTATTTTTTTAAAGGAACTTTTTAAATACTATAACTATGACCCCAAGCACATAACCAACCGAAGCCAATTATATACAAGTTCTATTCAAGTTCCGACTGTTCACCATGCTAATATCATCATCGATTTTCCTGGTTATAAGTCTATACGTGGAAGCACTTATGATTATTGTGTAAGGCTTAATGGCATTGCTGTTTCACATGAGGACATACTAAATGAGATATATCATCATATCTGCATGGCGCCCGAGAATTCTCGGCTAATGGAAACTCTTTTGCATGATGTTTCTCAGAATTGGGAGAATGTTAATCTTGATTTATATCAACAACTCCAATTCGTCGATTACACTCTTGAAGAATTTGTCGAGAGTGTTTGTTATATTTCCGTTCAAGAAGAAATTAATTATCCTAGAGAAAAGAGATACGATGGGTATAAGCGCCCTTTTTATTCGTATCTAGAAGCAATATATGCTGCTAACGGAAGCAATTTAGTGACATATGATTATGCAGCCGCTAGATGTAGAGCTAAGAATTGGCGCTTTGTTCCTTTACCTGGAATACCGTATAGCATTATTTGATTGTTTAAAACACTTCTGATGTATCCAAATCATACATCATTGATTCGATAGTTCCCTCATAGTTAGGGAACTTTTCTTTTAGGTAATTAACTTCTCCAATGCTATTCATTTTAGAAGCCATTGTTTCATCGGTGATGATACTGATGTTCTTTCTTATTCTTCTTAATATTGGATCTAAATACATACCGTGTTCGTTATTTATAGCAGCGTGTACCGCTCCACAGTGGGTATGACCTAATACAATAATGTGTTTTACTTTTAAGTGTTCTATCGCATATTCAACAGTAGCGAGTTCGCCTTCGTTGATAACGTTACCTGCGGTTCTTATAACAAAGATATCTCCTAAAGTACAATTAAATATCATTTCAGGAACCACTCTTGAATCAGAACAAGTAATAACTAAAGTATCAGGATGTTGTCCTTTTACTAATTCATTTCTTTTTTCTTTAAGACTTGGATTAATATCTAATATCTGTAGAAATTGTTTGTTCTTTTCTTTTAAATTCATATAAATTGGCTCCTATTTATATATTCTCAAATGAATGATAACAAATCATTTTGAAAGTAGATAGTATTCGGTTATTATTTATATGCCCGCATTGGTTGTGCGAAGGGGAGCACAACCAATCACAACAATGGCGTTGGGTACGGAGCCATTGTTTTTTTATTTAGTTATTTAATATCTTCTCGTTTTTGTTTAAACTATACGCATGGATAAAAATAAGACTGATACCACCAAGGAAAAAGATAAGAAACCATTATGGAAGAAAGTATTCCTTGGTTTTGTTTTTATAGACGTAATAGTGGGTCTAATATTTATGATCTGCTATTTAAAGGGATGTACTCCATTTAATAAGACATCATCTATATCATCATCCTCAGTAGTGGATACCACTGATTATCAAAAGATGGATAACAACCTTAAACATATCGTGGAACATCAAATGGAATTAGATGGTTTTGAAGATGAACCTATTCAAAGCGTCGTAGCGGTTACTTATACACTAAGAGATGGCAATACTGGTTTTAATTTAATGATTAGTGCCATTTCGTCTTCTTATTTATACAACCTAAAAATTGAAGGCGTGCAGTACAAAGAAGGTACTGATACTATAGTATCGTACCTACTTTGTAATAATGAGATTGAAGGCGCGACAAACCTCTATAGAGAACAGATTACTGGTGAACATGTTTTAGTTCCTACAGGTAGATACATTATTAGTGTGCCTATTTCTGGTACAACTGAGCATAAAACAGGATATGAACTTATTGATAATAATTTCCATGTCCGTCAATTAATAGGATATAGCAAAGATAGCAGTGGTGAATTTAACGGCTATCAAACAGTTGTCTTTGAAGAAGGACAACCCTTTTATAATTACTATCGCTACTTAAATAATAAGTAAGATGTGATATCCTTATAACGGATACATGAGAAACTATAAATATTTGATTATCCCTACTCTTTTATTTTCATTACAGTTAGCATCCTGTAATAAGAATAAAGAACTTTTCGTTATTCCCCCTGTGGAAGAAGGTAAAGTTCAAATCCACTCGATGATACAAAGAGTATTTATTAATGGTCCTTTAGAGGATGTTAATCTTTATGTTAATGGTTCTGAAGAGTTATCTAGACCTCAAGATATATCATTCTCTTGGCCTAATGAATTTAATCAAGACTGTACCTTACATCTATCTGAGAATAAAGACTATTCAAACAGTATTGAATATCCAGTGGGTAATAGAAATAGGATATCTTTTAATAATTTAAAAATAGGTACAACATATTATTTCTTTGTTGATACCCCTAATAATGAGATCATCTATGAAGAAAGCTTTACTGTCTCTAGTGAGATTATTAGAAATATGTATATCTCTGGAGTCACTAACGCGAGAGACTTAGGGGGCTATCCAATAAGTGGTAATAGAACACTTAATCAAGGTTTAATCTATCGTACAGGTAGACTAAATGAAAATGATGAAGAAGAAGTCGTTAATAAGATTACTAATAACGGCATATCCACGATGGTTAACGACTTAAAGATTAAAAGCGAAATAGATTTAAGAAGAACTGATAATAACGAAGTAGGGGGATTAACCGAAGGTGTCGGTGTTCTAGGAGATACAGTTAGTTATTATCAATGTCCGATGGACTATTCTTATGAATTCATGGGTGGTGAATTAAATGATTCATCATTAAGAAAAGTCTTTACTATCTTGGGTAATAAAGATAACTATCCTTTGTTCTTCCACTGCTCAATAGGCACTGATAGAACAGGATATCTAGCCTATTTAATAAATGCCTTCTTAGGTGTATCAGAAGAACACCTATTTAGAGATTATCTATTCTCTAACTTTGGCAATATCGGTGGTAAACGTAGTATCTCCTCTATTGAGAATAGTTATCCCGCGGTTATCAAAGCCTATAAAGGTGATAACTTACAAGAAAAGACAAAGAACTATCTGTTAGATAAAGGCGTTAAACAAGAAGAGTTAAACACCCTTAAAGAAATGATGATTCCAGAAAGATAAAAAAGAAGCCATTAATTGAACTAGTCAACAAAAAGTAGACAGTTCAAAAAAAGCATCAATACCCCATGTCAGATTTATACTGATGTGGGGTTTTATATTTAAG
>JBGUMU010000044.1:0-5365 GCA_045116995.1 Bacilli bacterium | reverse complement strand
TTCTCAAATGAACCATGCGATGTGTATCACCGGTGTTTCCTTCAAAGAAGGAATTCCAAGCAAATGGAAGATTGAAAACTCCTGGGGCAAAGACCGCGCTAAAGATGGTTATTACATGATGTCTGCTTCTTGGTTTGACCAATTCGTCTATCAAGCGGTCGTGGACAAGAAATACTTAAACAAAGAAGAATTAAAAGCCCTTGAAGGGGAAGCTGTGGTCTTAAAACCATGGGATCCAATGGGTTCTCTCGCGGACTAATTTAATGCAAAAGTTTCAGCTATATTTATTCGACTTTGATGGAACCTTATTTGATACGCTTCCATCCTCAAAATACGTCTTTAGAAAAGCCTATGAGAATATGGGCTATCAAGTGAATGAAGATGATATTTTAGGCTTTACTCGTGAACCGATTCCAGATAGTTATAAAAGACTAGGTTTTCCAAAGGAAAAATATCGCGGTTTTATCGAAGATATCAACTACTATGTGAACTCTCAAGAGAGTGTTAATCTCACTGACATCTATGATGATACATACGATACCATCATCGATTTAAGAATGTTTGAAGCGGACTTAGGCATTGTCACCAGCAATCACGCCACTCACGTTAGAGACGTTCTTAAGAAGTTTGATATGCAAAAAGATTTCTTTAAAGAAATCGTGGGTAATAAAGAAGCACCTATTCCTAAGCCAGATCCATCTCCATTATTAAAGGCTTTAGAAATGCTTAACTATCAAGGCGATAAGAAAGATGTCTGTTATGTTGGCGATTCTCTTAATGATTGTATCGCCGCTACAAGAGCGGGAATTATTCCAATTTTACTTGATAGGGACAATGAATATCCTGATAGTGAGTATCTAAGAATTCGTTCATTAAAAGAGCTTCTAGATTAATAAAAATCTTTAATTATTATTAAAAACCCGTATAATTGGTATTAACCTGTTTTGAATAATTATGGCAAAAAACAAAAGAAGAAGAGGGGTTAAGACTTATCGCCCTCATGGTATCGCAGCATTTATCTACGTTATATTCGGTTTAGCCGTTCTTGCTGGTTTAGCCGCTTTTGTGCTATTGCCAATGTTCACATATACAAAGAATGGCACTCCAACCGAATTTAATGGTTTAGAATTCGTTGGCTTTACTGTGAGACAATATTTCTCCACAGCCACAGCTTCTTTCCAACCAAAGTATGATGCATTCCTTGAATATTTCGGTTCAACACAGCCCACTAACGAAGCTTTAAAAGTTATATTTAACTTTCATCAATACATTGAATTAGCCTTTGGCGCTATATTCGGCCTAGTCGCAATCTTTGCTTTCGTCGAATTCTTGTTAGTGTTTGCGATGTTAATCTTTGGTAAGAGCAATCACCCAGGTGGCATTAAAACCTTCGCGTGGTTAATCTTCTGGTTCTTCGCGGCTAATGCTGGCTTAATCTACATGTATTTCTTCTTCTATCAACAAATCATTGGAGAAGTGCAAGCCGCAGCCGGCACAAGCGACACAATTGCCATCAACTATGATATGAAGTTCTTGATTATCTTAGGTGGCTTATTCGTAGTGTGTATTATTCTTTCGATTATCTGGAGGGCGGGCTTTAAAGATCGCGTTGCGATGTCTCATGGTAAGAAGAAAGGTAAAGATGACGATGGTGATGATGAAGAATCAACCATCGTGCCTTATGCCTACACTCAACCAATGCCCAATCCCCAGCAACCCCAACAACAGCAACAACTTCAACAACAACCAGTAAATAATAACAATGGTGGTAGTTCCGTTATCACCATTGGTGATAGAGCGTATACAAAAAACACAGAAATCACTAATGCGGCAATTCCTGAAGGTATTACCTCTTTAGGTAGTTCAGCCTTTGCTAACTGCGTTAATTTAACTTCTGTTTCCTTACCAGGTAGTCTTCAAGAAATCGGTTTTAACTGTTTCTTCAATACTCCTAAGCTAACTGACATCACTTTTAACGGCACAGTTGAAAGATGGAAATGCGTTAAAAGAGGTAGTAACTGGCTTGCTAAAAGTGGCACCAAAACTATCAGATGTTCTAACGGCAAAATCAACGTTAATCCAAATCACTAATTATTATAATTACTATGAAACAAGAATACGTTATCGATAATGAGAAATATGTTTTAGGTACCGATAAAAACGGCAAAGTTCACTATGTGAAGGAGATTCAAGAAGTCGTTCTTCCTATCGTTTTAGAAATCGACCGTGTTTGTCGTAAAAACAATATTCCATACGCTTTAGCCTTTGGTAGTGCTTTAGGAATCTATAATTATCAAGGCTTCATTCCTTGGGATGATGATGTCGATATCGCTTTTAACTATGAAGATTTAGACCGTTTAATTGAAGCGTTTAAAAAAGACTTAAAGCCAGAATTTGTTGTGGAAGCTTATGAAATTGATAAACGTTATAATCTTCTTCAACCAACCTTAAAAGTGAAAAATAAATTCGGTCCAACAATGGTGGATCAAAACTATAAACGTATGCCTGATAGAATACATTCTTCTGATGGTTTCTTCGTTGATATGGTAGCCTTCGTTGGTATGCCTGATGCTAAAACGCACTTAAAATTACTTCGTAGAAGTAGAAGAAGACTTGTGAGCTATGCTATCCAAGACTTCATGTTCAATCACGATCCGCTTAAATTAAAAGCCAAAATGAAAGCGGATGAAAAGAAATATGCGGAAATGTATAAAGACGCTCCATACGTCTGTCAGACCCCTTTACTCCCATTCCCTTCACAAAAGAAGAACCTACTTCCTCGTGAAATGATTTATCCATTCAAGGAATACATATTTGAAGGACATAAGCTATATTCATTTAACGATGTTGAAGGTTTCTGCCGTTTCTTCTTTGGCGATATCGGTCTTAGAAAATGGGACGGGGAAAAATGGATTGACGTCTATCCTAAAGAGAAAAGAAAAGTTAATCATATTAAAGCGTTTGATTTCGACAAAAAATAAAAACTATTTACATACGCGTAATTTCACGTATAATGAGTATGCTATTTAGCGCGAGTTAAATAGTAAATACTCTGAATAAGAGTGGCCAAACAGCCACTCTTTGTTTTTGAAGGATATGGTACTAAGCGAATTAAAGAAACTCATCGAAGGCAAATTAAACACTCTTGGTTATGAACTAGTGGAATTTAGTTATGGCCAAGATACTTTAACAGTTGTGGTCGATAAGGAAAGTGAAATCGATATGAATATGATTGTCGATGTCACTAATGAATTAAACGCTTATCTCGATGAACTTAATCCATTTGAAAAACCATATACTTTAGATCTTTCTTCCTTAGGTGCAGAAAAACCATTAAAAGTGGAAAGACTTAATGCCTACGTTGGTAAATACGTGAACGTGCATTTAGTTAATCCAATCAAAGGCGAAAACATCTATGAAGGTGATTTAAAGGAAGTTGATGATGATAAAATCATCATTACCTACCGTCAAAAGACCAGAAGTATTGATTTAGAGGTATTGAAAAGCAATATCTATAAAATACGTTTAGCGATTAAATTTTAAGGAGTAAAAATTATGGCTATGAACGCAGTAGAATTCATTGCGGCTTTAGAAGAAATTGAAGCTAGCAAGGGAATTAGCAAAGAAACGATTCTTGACATGTTACAAGAATCACTTATCAAAGCTTATCGCAAACAACTCGGTGGTGACGACGCAGACGTCCGTGTCAATATTGACCCAGAAAAAGGCATTATTGATATGTGTCAAGTTAAAGCGGTCGTTGACGAAGTTGAAGACGATTTCTTACAAATCAGTGTGCAAGACGCAAATGACGCCGACAAATCTAAAAAGTATAAAGCCGGTGATGAATTTTTCATTCCTGCCACCATTGATGAACTAAAGAAAGCGACAGCGATGAGTGTTAAGAGTATGCTCAAACAAAAATTCGCCGAAGCAGAAAAGAGCATTCTTTACGAAACATTTAAAGACAAAATCGGTACCATCATCACTGGTAAGGTTGAAAAAGTTGATGATCGTGGTATCAGTGTCAACATTGTGAAAACATCTGTCTTCTTACCAAAGAAAGAATTAATTGGTGATGAAAGATTTATCGTTGGTGAAACAATTAAGATCTACGTCGATGACGTCGCTAGTGGCACAAAAGGTGCACACATTGTTGTTTCCCGTAGTAAAGAAGGTTTCTTAAAATGCATCTTAGCGGAAGAAATCAGTGAAATCTACGATGGCACAGTCCAAATTAAAGCCGTCGCTCGTGAAGCTGGTGAAAGAAGCAAAGTTGCCGTTTATAGCAAGGATCCAACCATCGACCCAGCTGGTGCCTGTATTGGTAGCAATGGTGCGAGAATCCAAAAGGTTGTCAGTCAATTAGGTAATGGTGGAGTTAATAAAGAAAAGATTGATATTATCGGATATTCCGATAACACCGCTTTATTCATCATGGAAGCCCTTAAACCAGCCCGTGTTGTGGGTGCCATTGTTGATGAAGAAAACAAGAGTGCGATTGCTATCGTCAATGACGATTCATTCTCTCTTGCTATCGGTCGTCGTGGTGTTAACGTCCGTTTAGCCGTTAAATTAACAGGCTATAACATCGATGTTAAGACAGAAACCATGGCCGCTGAAGAAGGTCTTGAATACATTTCTTTAGAAGAAGCAACAGCAGAAGAAAATGCCAAGAAAGCCGAACAAATCTTACTCAAGAAAGCCAGCGAAGAAAACGCTGCTCAACCAAGTGTTTTACGTGGCTTACCAGAAGGCTATGTTGCCCCACAAGACCGTGTTTATGAAGAAGAAGCTACAGCTGAAGACAATGCTGATTTAAACGAAGCTTTAGAAAACGAAGTCGAAAAGAAAGAAACAGTCGTTGAAACTAAAGTTGAAGAAGAACCAGTGGTTGAAGAAAAACCAGTCGAAGAAGTCAAAGTTGAAGCGGCTCCTGAAGTTAAAGAGGAAGCCAAGGAAGAACGCAAAGAGGTTAAAACAACAACTTCTATCGAAGACCTTGAAAAATCCCTCGCGGACGAAAGCGCTCGTAAAGCAAATAAAGGCGCTAAGAAGTCCTTTAAGAAGAACAATAAAAAGGCAGAAGATGAACCTGAAGATGAAGAAAAACCAGTCATCGCTACAGGTGAAAGAATGTCTATTTATACCGAAGAAGAACTTCGTCAAATCGAAGAAGAAGATCAATATGAAGATGAAGTCGAAGACGACGATATTGATTACGATGATTATGACGAATACTACGACGATGACGGTAGATAATGAACAAAGTAATTACTAGAACTTGCATCGTTACTAGAAAAGCTTTATCTCGGGAAGAGATGTTTAGAGTAGTTAAGACTCCTAATCACGAAATAAAGATTGA
>JBGUMU010000043.1:0-41363 GCA_045116995.1 Bacilli bacterium | reverse complement strand
AAAGGTAAAGTTCCAATCTGCTTTATGAACGCTTCAAAACGTATTCTTGAATTAAGTGACTTAAACAAGAAAAACAATGAAGAATTCAAGAAAAAATTAGAACAATACTGCACAGTTCCAGTCTTAGTTATCGATGATTTTGGCCATGAATTCAAGAATGATTTTATTAGAGACGCTATCGTCAACGAAATCATCTCATCACGTTATAACAAAAGACTTTTCACAGTCTTTACCAGTAATTTCTCTTTAGATGAAATCGAAGTGCTCTATGAATGCAATTCAAAGGCCGGTGCGATTATGTCTAAACAAATCGTGAAGACAATTAGATCGATGTGTGGTGAAGAAGTGGATTTAGGCGACTTAGCAATTTATCAATAATCGCTTTAGTATCTTTTCTTAAAATTGATAGTGTATCGTTATTAGTAACGATAAAGTCTAAATCTAATCGATGTTCATCGAATAAATTATTCTCATCATTAATGCGCTTTAAAAAAGCGCTTTTTTCTTGGTCTCTAATCTTAAGTCTTTCAATCTGAATCTTCTCATCAATATCAATACCGATGATGACATCAAACATATCTTGCATCTTAGCTTTGAATAGAAGTGGGACTTCAGCAACGAGTAAAGGAGACTTACTATCTTTGAATGTCTTTTCAATTTGTTTCTTCACTAATGGATGAACAATCTTCTCTAATCTTTCTAAGTCCGCTGGGTGAGTAGCAAGGTGTTCTCTTAAGTTTTCGATGAATGATTTTTCGCCCTTAACTTTAAGACGTTTATTGATTAAATCCTGAACCTCTTTTTGAGTGTAGAGTTCATGGACAATTTCATCAGAAGAAATGGTGCAATAACCACCCTTATTAAACTCATCAAGAACAGTGGATTTACCTGAGGCAATCTTACCCACAATAGCGATTTTAATAGGGGCTCCAAGCTTGATTTGACACTTTGGACAATAGGTGGTTCCACGGCCATTTACGGCAATAAAGCGCATAAAAGCGTGACGTGAAACACACTTTTCACCTTTTCGGCCATAAGCGAGGAGTTTTGTTTGGAATTCACCTGAGATGTCTTTACCAGGATGATAACTCTTGATTGTGGAGCCTCCTGCTTTGATAGCTTCAGTAAGAATTCTCTTTGATTCTTTAATGATGGTTTCCCATTCAGTTTTAGTGATGAATTTCGCTGGAGTTAAAGGATGAATCTTACTAGCGAAAAGAACTTCATCAACATAGATATTTCCGAGTCCAGTAATAAGAGTTTGAGTTAATAAAGCAGTCTTAATTGGTAAGCTAATTCTTTGACATTGTTTGACTAAGAAAGAAACATCATCTACTTCAAAAGGTTCTGGTCCTAACTTAGCGATTTCTTTTTCTTTAAGATAATTAGCTTCATTAGACATAATCATTCTGCCAAAGGATCTAGAATCGTCGTAGCAGAGCTTATGTCCATTATCTAAGTGGAAGACAACACGCGCGTATTTAGTGTTCTCTTCACTTTCTAATAATTCGATATATTTACCTTCCATTCTTAAATGGGAGATGAGCACTTTATCATTGGTTAAATGGATAAGTAAGAATTTACCACGTCTAGTAATATTTAAAAATGTTTCATTCATAAAGAATGAAATAAACTCTTTATCAAGACCGTTTACAATACTTTTTCTTAAGACTTCAACAGAAAGAACCTTACGGTCTTTAACAATCGGTAATAAGACATTTTTAACTGTTTCTACTTCTGGTAATTCTGGCATATTCTTATATCCTATTTCGCGGAATACCAATCTCTACCGAATCCTCCATCAACTTCTAATGGAACATCGATAAATAAGGCGTTTTCCATAATATCCTTAATTAATTTATAAGCAGTTTCTTTTTCTTTCTTAGGAACCCTGAAAATAAGTTCGTCATGGATTTGACAAATCATACGAGTTTCTAACTTATTATCAAGCAAAGCTTGATGGACTTTATTCATAGCGTATTTAATTAAGTCCGCAGCTGTACCTTGAACAGGTGCATTCATTGCCGCTCTTTTAGCGGATTCTCTAACGTTATAATTAGCGTCATGTAGTTCTCTAAGGTATCTACGTCTTCCTAACAAAGTAGAGACATACCCATCACGAGTGGCATCCGCAACAATACGTTGGAAGAATGATGCGACTTCTGGGTAAGAACTATAGAAGGAATTAATGATTTCTCTAGCTTCTTTTGGACCGATTTCAAGTTGTTCCGCTAAGCCCCAATCAGAGATGCCGTACACCACACCAAAGTTAACGGTTTTAGCCTTTCTTCTTTGTAGTGGTGTTGGTTCTCCTTGAAGGTTAAATATCTTTTTAGCGGTGGCGCTATGAATATCCTCATGTGAGAGGAAGATATCTTTAAGAGCTTGGCAGTTACTTAAAGCGGCCAAAACTCTTAGTTCAATTTGCGAATAGTCGAGAGATAAAATCTCATAGTTTTCATCTTGATAATAGAAGGCTTTTCTAATGAGTTTACCTTCTTCATCACGGACAGAAATGTTCTGCAAATTTGGATCTGAAGAAGATAGTCTTCCAGTGGTGGTTAATGCTTGATTGAACTTCGCATGAATCTTACCATCTGGATAGACATTGTTCTTTAAGCCTTCAACATATGTAGTAATGAGTTTGAAGTATTTTCTATATTCTAAAATCTTAGAAACAATAGGGTGTTCATCTTGAATTTCCTTAAGGAAGTCCACAGATGTTGATTGTTTCTTATTTGAAGATAAGCCTAATTTATTGAACAAGATTTCACCAATTTGTTTAGGGGAAGCAATATTAAATTTCTCACCTGCTAAAGCGTAGATTTCTTCCTCTAATTCTTTGGCTTTCTTTTTATATTCATCACCAAATTCATCAAGCGCTTTAACATCAATTGGGAAACCTTCAATTTCCATATCCGCTAAAGTATCGATAAGTGGTGTTTCAAGTTCTTGGTAGAGTTTTAAAGATTCTGTTTTCTTTAGTTCTTCAGTCACTCTAGAAGCGAGTTTCCAGCTAAAGAAAGCAATCTTACCGGTCTTTTGACTATCTTCATTACTAAGTAATGATAACATCTCTGAACCATTGGATAAGTCAATGCCATATATATTCATCACAACTTCAACATCGTTCTTTAAAGAAGAGTCAACTAGGTATGATGCTACTAATAAATCAAAGTATAAACCAGCGATAGCGATATCATTTTTTGCTAGAGCAACCTTAATAGCTTTATAGTCGTAGCAGTATTTTTTAACATCAGGATTTTTAAGTAAATCTAAAGCCGCTTGATCTTTTTTAAGGTCATCGATAGCGATATAGTAGTTACCGTTTTCAGTAGCGACCGCTAAGCCATATAAAGAACCCATAGAATAGTTATCATCCGCGTAGTCTAAGGCTAAGCCAACTTCTTTAGGAGTGCCTACTTCTTTAAAAGAAGAAACGACTTTCACATTGATTTCAGTTTGTTCTAATTCGACTTTCTTCCATTTTTGAACAATTTTAGACATGAATTGTTTTAGTTCATACTTTTGGCAGTACTCACTAACGGAAGTAAAATCATAACCTTGATAGATTGTTTCCTTGACTCCAAATGGAAGTGGTACATCGGTTTTAATAATGGCTAAATCACGAGATAATCTACCAGTTTCTTGGTCGACAATAATAGCCTCACCGAGCTTACCTTTAATCTCACTCGCGTGAGCGATAATATTATCAAAACTACCGTATTCTTGGATTAATTTAACCGCAGTTTTTTCGCCAACACCTTTAATACCTGGTAGGTTATCACTCGCGTCACCTCTAAGACCTTTATAGTCAATGATTTGAAGAGGCTCAAAACCATACGTTTCTTTGACGGTTTCAGGGGTCATCGCGACAATGTCTGACATACCTTTTCTGATGATATTAACAGTGATGTTATTATCCACTAATTGGAGGAAGTCTCTATCAGAAGTGTAGATAGTGACTGTATAGCCTTCTTTCTCCGCGAGTTTAGCGACAGTACCAGCGATATCATCGCCTTCATAACCATGTTGTTCAAATTGGAAAATACCTAGAGCCTTTAGGAAGTCTCTAGCCATTGGGAATTGTCTCACTAAATCTTCTGGAGTTGGTTTTCTATTTGCCTTATATGATTCGAGTTGCTCTTTTCTAAAGGTATCTTTGCCAGCATCAAAAGCGACCATCAAACCTTCTTCTGGTTTTAAAGTGGAGAGGATTTTATTGATCATGCTAGAGAAAGCAAAAATAGCGTTAGTAGGAGTGCCGTCCTGTGTACGCATAATCTCAACGCCTGGATAGGCGGTAGCGAAGTATGCTCTAAAGAGCAAGGAGTTTCCATCAATGATTGTAATCTTTGGCATAATCTATTCCTCAAGTGGTTCTACTTTATTACAAATAAAGTCATAATTATCATCACGTTGTTCACGTTTAATAGTGGCGATGATTAAAGAATTCTGTTCTAATAATGAAATACCTTCCACATAAGCTTCAGGGAATAAGGTGAGCTCGATTTCATCGGTCTCATCCATAATTTTGACAAACGCCATAGTGGCGCCTTTCTTCGTGGAGATAGTTTTAACACTTCTGACCATACCGGCAATAACGGCTTTAAACTCGTTTTTAGCCTCGACAATCGGTGTTACCTTCTTCGCCCTTAAGATATCTGTCTTATAGTGAAGTGGATTATTAGAAAGCATAATTCCTAAGACATCGTATTCTTTATCTAAATTCTCTAATGGATCATCATGATCTTCGATAAGATATGGAGTGATTAAATCAGAGAATCCAATGTTAAGTTGGTCATTTTCTTTAAAGACAAGTTCAGCGTACTGCAAAGCACTCTTCACACTCGCTCTAAAGGACGCTCTTGATGGATTGAAAGTATCAAAGCATCCAGCATCAATTAATTTATTAATTTGGGCTTCGTTAATCTTGTAGCGATACATTCTTCCGACAAAATCAAAGAAGTCCTTATATTCACCGTTATTATTTCTTTCTTCTAAGATGGCGTTAACGAATAATTCGTTAATACCTTTAATGGCACTAAGAGGGAATAATAATCCTTCTTTTTGCACGACAAAGTCTTTCGCAGACTTATTGATGTTAGGTGAAATGATAGCGATATTTCTTTGTTTCATCTCACTAACATATTCGTTGAACTTTGTGTCGCTAGTGGAGCTACTTGTCTCTAATATTGCCGCATAGAATTCAAGTGGATAGTAGTATTTAAGATACGCCATTTGGCAAGCGATAACAGAGTAGGCCACAGAGTGAGATTTATTAAAGCCATAGTTAGCAAATTTCTTAATAAAGTCAAAGACTTTCTTCGCTGTCTTTTCGCTATGGCCTTGTTTAATAGAGCCTTCAATAAAGGCTTTTTCGCTTTCTAAAAGTTTTTCGATATCTTTCTTAGAGATTGCTCTTCTAAACATATCGGCTTCACCCATCGAGAAACCCGCCATCGTGGTGGCAATCATATTTACTTGTTCCTGATAGACAATAATGCCGTATGTTTCTTTTAAGATTGGTTCTAAACATGGATCATCATAGATAATCTTTTCTTTACCTTCTTTACGCTTAGCGTAGGTATTGATGGAATCCATTGGTCCAGGTCTAAATAACGCGAGTAAAGCAACGATATCATTAAAGCAGTTTGGTTTAAGAATAGAGATGGCTCTTTTCATACCCGAACTTTCAAGTTGGAAGACACCCATTGTTTGTAAGGATGAAATGAGCTTATAAACATTAGGGTCATCATAAGGAATATGTTTAACATCAATATCCGCTTTTGAATTGTTCTTTTTGATTAAATCAACACAGTAATCAATCGTGGTTAAGTTACGTAATCCTAAGAAGTCCATCTTTAAGAAACCTTGCTCTTCTAAGTAACCCATTTCATATTGTGAGACGTAGTGGTTATTAAAATCAGTGAGGATTGGTAAAGCTTCCTCTAGGGATTGATTGTTTAAAATGATACCAGCAGCGTGCAAACCACTTTGTCTAATAAGACCTTCAATCTTACTCGCTAAAGAGACAATTTCTAAGTAGTAGTTATCGCTATCAACGAGTTTCTTAAATTCTGGTAATTTCTTATAGGCTTCTCTAAGAGAATACTTTGGATTAGTGATACGTTTAGAGAGTAAATCAATATCGTTATTAGGATAACCATAGACTCTACCAATATCTCTAAGAGATTGTTTAGCCTGAATGGTTTGGAAAGTCACGATATTAGCAACATGCTCATTACCGTATTTTTCACGCATATAATCAACGACTAAGTCACGCTTAATATCCATAAAGTCCACGTCAATATCAGGCATGGTTTTACGATATGGATTTAAGAATCTTTCAAATTGAAGACCATTTTTAAGTGGATCAATTTCGGTAATGTTTAACAAATATGAGACCAAGCTACCAGCAGCGCTACCTCTACCAGGACCCACTAAGATATCGTGAGTTTTAGCAAAGCTAACATAGTCTTGAACAATAAGGAAATAATCAGCGTAGCCTAATGAATTAATTGTTTCTAATTCATATTCTAAGCGCTTAGTGTATTCATCATTTTTATCTAAACCAAGTTTACTCAAAGCTTGGTAGCAGTTTTCTTTTAAGGCCTTAGGACTATCTTCAACAGGGTAGTGGAATAACTCCCCTCTTTTTTGATGGAAGTCAAATTTAGATTTTTCCAGAATCTTTTGGGTATTTAAGATTTCTCTAGGTGTATAGATTTTCTGATAATCAGAAATGGCCATGAAGTATTCTTGACCAATGGCTTTCTTTTCTTTGATATTTTCTTCGCTAGCGATAGCTTCAGCGATTCTTAAAACAATCGCATCATCTTTCTTAAGATATCTAATTTGAGGGAACGCCACTGTTTCATAGGAGTGTTCACTCGCAAACTTTCTAATCTCGTTTGCGTACTTCACATCTTCTTTCTTGGTCACTTCAATACCAAGATAGAAGCCACTTCTAAACATGTTGTTCCAGTTAAGTAAGTATCTAGCAAAGCCTTCATTCTTTTCTAAGAAACGCTCTTTAAATGAACCACTTGAAGTCACAATAATAGCGAGTAACCCTTCGGTATTCTTTTCTAGAAGCTCTTTATTGAATTCTTGCTTTTGAATGGCAGTGCTTATCTTTAAAAGATGACGATAACCATCTTCATTAATGGCGTATAGTCCTAAGGTGTCATTATCCACACTTACTTCTAAACCGATAATAGTGGGCTTTCCTAAAGTTTCCATCTCCTTGATAAATGATGGAACGCCATATAAGACACCCTTATCACATAGTCCCACACCAAAGTAGGCGTTTTTACTAACGCCAGTCGCAATTCTTTCAATAGTTAAGCCACTTTGTAAAAAAGAATAGCAAGATACAACACGTAGTGGGACGAAATTATTCATGCTCCTATTGTAGCGCATCTACGCATAAAAGAGAAAGAAAAAAGGTACCTTATTGGCACCTTTTTAAGTTCAAATTTTCTTTATTCTAGGAACAAGTCGTCCAAGTCTTTAATAAAGGCTGGAAGTTGAGCTAGATTATTAATTTTAGCGCCACTAGCTTGAGCGTGACCTCCGCCTTCCCATTTTGCGGCCACACCGTTAATGGCTTTACCTTTACTTCTAATGGAGACTCTCCAACAGTTGTCTTTTGGATCCTCTGTTATAGAGCACCAAGCATTAATGCCTTCAATGTTAGAAAATAGGTTAACGTTTTCTTTGCCTCTTTCAGTGGTGATATTAAGTTCTTTTTGGATCTTGTCATCAAGAACGTAATAGGCCACACCATGTTCAGAAACAGAGAAGTGGTTAAGGATATAGGCGGTGACTTTTAAGTCATCAAGTTTCTTTTGATACATCTTGTTATAGACTTCACTTAAATCAATACCGGCTTCTAATAAATAAGAAGCAGTGATGAAGCTAGCCTTAGATGTTGAAGAATATTGGAATCTACCAGAATCACCAGCAATACCAGAATATAAGTAGGAAGCAGCTTGCTTACTTAAAACATAGTTTCCCTTGAAGGAAAGTAAAATGTCAGTAAGGATTTCAGCCGCGGCACAAGCATCGGTTCTAACAACTTGGACTTTGCCGTATTTTTCCACTTCTGGGTGGTGGTCAATTTTGATTTTGAATTTGGCTTTTTTCCATCTCGGATCACTGATACGAGAAGTATTCGCGGTATCAAGGATAATGGCTAAGAATGGTTCTTTGAACCACTCTTCTGGAAGTCTATCCATTTCTGGATATAGACGTGGGGTGAATGTCACGTGGTTATCACCAAGAACATGGATTTCCTTATTTGGGAAATTGTCCTTGAGCCAGGTTGCTAAACCCATTTGAGAACCTAGGGCATCGAAGTCAGGCATTGCATGTCTAAAGACTGCAATTCTATCATAGCGTTTAATCGCGCTTAAAATACGGGTGATTTCTTTCTTGTTTGGTTTGAGGAAATTAGCAAGAGTGGAATCAAGTTTCATATTATTTACCTTTCACGCACATTTCGTAAGCATCACGGGCAATCATCACTTCTTCGTCAGTTGGGATGATAGCGACTTTGATCTTACTATCTGGAGTTGAAATTAAAGCTTCCTTGCCATGAATTGGCATATTGATTTCGTTATCGATTTTGACGCCTAAGGCTTCTTCTAATAATTTACAAACATCTCTACGAGTTCTTGGCTCGTTTTCACCAATACCAGCGGAGAAGATAATTAAGTCACAGCCACCTAATCTCACATAGTATTGACCGATGAAATCGGCAATTCTTCTATTGAAGATTTCGTTAGCTAAGATGGCATGTTTATCACCAGCTTCAGCAGCGGCTAAAACGTCTCTAGAGTCATTAGAAATACCAGAAACACCTAAGAAACCAGATTTCTTATTGAACATTTGGTAAACTTCTTCCGCAGACTTACCAGTGACACTAACAACATAGTTGAAAACTGATGGATCCATATCACCAGTACGTGTACCCATCATGATACCACCTAATGGTGTTAAGCCCATTGAGGTAGCCACACATTTACCATCTTTAATCGCGGTAATGGAAGCACCAGAACCGATGTGGCAAGAGATGATACGTGGGTGTTCGACACCTGGTAAATATTTAAGACCTTCTTGAGCTAAATACTTATGGCTTGTACCATGAGCGCCATATCTTCTAATGTCATATTTTTCAGTTAATTCATAAGGAATTGGGAATGTATAATCCGCTGGTCCCATTGTTTGATGGAAAGCGGTATCAAATGTCGCAATCGCTGGGCAGTTTGGAAGAGCTTCTTTGAAGGCTCTGAAACATGTTAAGTGCGCGGCATTATGAAGTGGGGCAAGTGGAATTAATGATTCAATCTTCTTTTCTGTGTCTTCGTTAAATAAAGCGGAAGCACTGAAGTATTTACCACCTTGAACGATACGGTGACCGATTGCCTTAATTTCATTAAAATCTTTAATAATACCTTTTTCGATAAAGGACTTAACCACTAATTGAGCAGCCACACCATGATTTGGGAATGCTGGGTTTGTGACGTCCTTCTTATCGCCATATTTAATTGTAAAAATACCGTCTGGCAAACCAATTCTTTCACAGTTACCAGAACATAAAACTTTTTCTTCTGGCATTTCATAAAGTTTGAACTTCAATGAAGAGCTACCAGAGTTAATTGTCATTACTTTAGCCATAATAATATCCTTTCAAAGCACTACATATTATGGCATAGTTATCCTTTTGTTTCAATTCATTATATGAATTAATGTGTTTTTGCTAATTCTTGCTAGAATAGCGAATTTATAAAACTTGATTTTGACAGTGCTAATCATAAAAATATAGTTATGAAACATTCATTACTTTTTGCGTTATTACCTATCTTTCTGTTATCATCTTGTACTTCCTCTAGCGATGAAAAGTTTATGACTAAGAAAGTTGAAACTTTGATTACTCAGATTAATGAAAAGAAAATTGATGATATCTTTGATACTTTCTCTAAAAACAAACAAAATGAAATACCAACTTTAAGGGATGAGATAGTGGCGTTATGTGACTATTATCAAGGTGGCGCTTTTAAAAAGTGGATATTACGTGGTGGAAGCGCTAGTAACACTAGATATGAAAAAGGCAAAAAGATATCAAATATCTATGATAATTTCCAAGTTGAATGCGAATATAAAAGCTATACTTTCGCTATCCGTTGGACCAGGTATGATGATTGGAATAAAGACAATATTGGTCTTAATACAATAGAAGTCTCTACTTATACTGAAGGTGTCATGTGGCCAGATAAAGAAACACAGGTCACAGTGGGCATTGATAATACTGAAAAATAGGTTAAAAAATAGATAAAAAACTAAAACCATTATTAAGATGGTGATTCTTTTCTATGAAAAGTTTTTTCAATCTTCAATTTATTTATTTTCATTTTTAATTATAATTAAATAATAGGGGACTTTCTTATGGCGTTTGGATTACTTTACGACTTCCTCAACGGTCAATGCATCGATGCTCATAACTACTTCGGTGCGCACTTTATTGAAAAAGATGGAAAGGGCTATGTCACTTTCCGCTTATATGCTCCAATGGCGGATGATGTCAGTGTCATTGGCGAATGGAATAACTGGGATGTCGGTAAAGACAAAATGTCCAAGATTGATGACTCAGGTGTTTGGGAAGTGACCATCCCAGGCTTAGTAAATTATCAATGCTATAAATATCATTTTAAAAACGCCCAAGGTAAATACGTCGATAAAATCGACCCATATGCCTTTTATAGTGAATTAAGACCAGGAACTTGTTCCCGTTTATTCGATATTAGAAACTTTGCCTGGCACGATGATCCATGGATGAAAAGTAGGACTAGAAACTTTGATAAGCCTATGTCCATTTATGAAATGCATCTTGGTTCATGGAAAGGCAAAGCAGAAGATGGTCATCAACCTTCTTATGAAGAGGTTGCGGATTCTCTTATTCCTTATATTAAAGAAGCAGGTTTTACCCATGTTGAATTTATGCCGTTAATTCAATATCCATTTGATGGCTCATGGGGTTATCAAGGTACCGGCTTCTTTTCAATTGATTCTAGATATGGTAATCCGTTCCAACTCATGTCGTTAGTGGACCGTCTTCACCAAGCAGGAATTGGCGCGATTATTGACTTCGCCCCAGTACACTTTGCCACTGATAAGTGGGCATTAGCGAAGTATGATGGTTCATATTTATATGAATATTCTAATAAATGGAGAGTTTCTCCTTGGGGTAGTTACCAATTTGATTTAGGTAAAGATCCAGTCAGAAGCTTCTTAATGAGTGCGATGAATTATTTCATTGATTACTTCCATTTTGATGGTGTGAGAGTGGATGCTGTTAGTAATATCATCTACTACAACGGTGATAGTTCAATTGGCCAAAACGATGGTGCGGTTGAATTCATTAAGAGATTAAACGCTAAACTTCATATCGCTCATGATTCAGTGATGATGATTGCGGAAGATAGCACAGCCTTCTCAGGCACAACTAGACCAACAGAATATGGTGGTCTTGGCTTTGACTATAAATGGGACTTAGGTTGGATGAATGATACATTAAAGTATTATTCAAAAGACCCGGTTTATAAGAAATGGGAACATTATAACATCACCTTTAGTATGGCCTATTTCTATAGTGATAATTTCATGCTTCCTTTATCTCACGACGAAGTCGTACATGGTAAAGGGACCATCATCAATAAGATGTGGGGCGACTATTATCAAAAGTTCTGCTTAATCAGAAACTTATATACGTATCAATTCGCTCATCCTGGTAAGAAACTTAACTTCATGGGTAATGAATTAGGTTCATTCGATGAATGGGATGAAAATAAATCCTTACCTTGGGTGCTTAAAAATTTCCCTGCTCATGATAGTGTCTCTCGCTTAGTTAGAGACTTAAATAGAATCTATCAACATGAACCAGCGATGTATATCGAAGAACATAATCCTGAACATTTCCATTGGTTAATGGTGGATAATGCGAATGATAGTATCTATGCTTTCCAAAGAAAAGTTGGCGATAACTTATTAGTTTTCGTCTTTAATATGACCACGAATTACTATGAATCATATGGTATTCCATTAATGGAAAATGGTATCTATGAAGAAATATTTAATTCGGATAAAGATGTTTATGGTGGTGATAACCAATATAACGGTTTACCTGTTAGTAGTGAACCAGGTAGCTTTGAAGGTTTACCAGCCCATATGAACATCAAGCTTGCAAGCTTTGGTGCTTGTATTTTTAAGAAAATAAAGGAGTGACATTTATGTTTGAAAATAAACAACAGTTTAAAGAAGAATATGCTCGTCGTCTCGTTGAACGTTATGGTGTGAGCGTAGAAAATAGTCACATCTCTGAAAGATATACCGTCTTAGGAGAAATGGTGAGAGACTACGCGAACGTTGACTGGGGTACAACCCATGATAAAACAATTGATAGCAAAAGAACCTTAATCTACTTCTCCATGGAATTCTTGATTGGTCGACTTTTAGTCAACAATCTCCAAAACATGGGTATCTATGACTTAGTCAAAGATGGCTTAGCCGATTACGGCATCAACATCCATGAACTTGAAGAACAAGAAAGTGACGCAGGTCTTGGTAATGGTGGCCTTGGTCGTTTAGCGGCCTGCTTCCTTGATAGTATTGCCTCCCTTGGCTATGTTGGACACGGCAACTGTATCCGTTATGGATATGGCTTTTTCCGTCAAAAGATTGTCAAAGGTAAACAAGTTGAATTACCAGACCAATGGTTAACTAATGGTAATGCTTGGGAAGTAAGAAGAGCGAAATACGCTGTCGAAGTCAAATTATATGGTACTCCTGAAACATATCTAAAACCTGATGGTACATATGGTATACGAACCGCGAATACATTAAATGTGCGCGCTGTTCCATATGATGTCCCAGTAGTGGGCTATCGTAATCATGTCACTAATACATTAAGACTATGGAATGCTGAACCAACAAGTGATCCTTTACCAAAAGGTGTCTCATTCAAAGAATACTGCAATGGTTTAGAAGAATTATGTCATGGTCTTTATCCAGACGATTCCACTGAAGAAGGTCGTATCTTAAGACTTAGACAACAATACTTCCTCGTTAGTGCGGGTCTTCAAAGTACACTTTGTTCCTATTATCGTCACCATGGTACCCTAAAGGGTATTCATGAACAATACGTCTTCCAACTCAATGACACTCACCCAATCTTAGCTATTCCAGAAATGATGAGAATCATGATGGATGAATACAATATGGGTTGGGATGAAGCTTGGGAAGAAGTCACTCAATCTATGGCGTTCACTAACCATACCGTTATGCCTGAAGCCTTAGAGAAGTGGCCAGTCAGATACGTCCAAGATTTAATTCCGCGTGTCTTTATGATTATTGAAGAAATCAATCGTCGTTTCTCTATTGAAATGGCAAATAATAATGTCCCTAATGACGCTAGATATCAAATGAGCATCATTAAAGATGGACAAATCCATATGTGTAACTTAGCGATTTATACATCCTTCTCTGTGAATGGTGTCGCCGCGTTACATACAGAAATCTTAGAGAGTATCACCTTTAAAGACTTCTATAACTACATGCCAAATAAGTTTAATAATAAGACTAATGGTGTCACCCATCGTAGATGGCTAGTTAACGCTAATCCTAAATTAGCAAATCTTATCTCTACTTATATCGGAGAAGATTGGATTACTAATATGGATCTCATCAAAGACTTTGAAAAGTATCAAGATGATGAGACTGTCTTAAAAGACTTAGGCAATATTAAACTCGCTAATAAGATGGCTTTAGCCAAATATATTAAAGAGAATAACGGCATTGATGTTGATATTAACAGTATCTTTGATGTCCAAATCAAGAGATTACATGCTTATAAGAGACAACTATTAAACATCTTCCATGTCATTTATCTCTATCAAAGAATGAAGGAAGATCCAAACTTTAGAATCTATCCTCACACATATATCTTTGGCGCGAAAGCGGCGCCTAGCTATGTCTACGCGAAGAAGATTATCGAATTAATCCTCGCTGTTGCAGAAGTCATTAATAATGATGAAGAAACCAACAAGTTCCTCAAAGTAGTTTTCATCGAAAACTATGGTGTCACTCTCGCGGAACTCATCATTCCTGCCACAGATGTCAGTGAACAAATCAGTACCGCTGGTAAAGAAGCAAGTGGTACATCCAATATGAAACTCATGATGAATGGGGCTATTACCTTAGGCACAATGGATGGTGCTAATATTGAAATCGTCCAACGTGGTGGTAAAGAAAATAACGTCATCTTCGGTCTAACTGCAGAAGAAGTGGAACAACACTATATGAAGAATGACTATAACCCATGGGATATCTACAATAAAGACCACCGTATTAAAGGTGTCTTAGATTCCTTATTCAATGGTCCATGGTCTGGGTTCCGTCATGATAAGTTCACCATCATCTTTGATGAAATCATGAATAAGCACGATGAATACTTCATCCTCGCGGACTTTGATGCTTACGTCAAAGCGCAAGAAAAAATCCAAGAACTCTATCAAGATAAGATGCATTGGAACAAGATGTGCTTAATGAATATCGCTAACTCAAGTTTCTTTACAAGTGATAGAACAATCAAGAGTTACGCCGAAGAGATTTGGCACTTAGAGAAGGTTAAATAATTATGGCTATAGAACTAACAAACTTATATCAAAAACAAGCGGAATTAGACGCTAGAATTGCGGAAAATCATCATATTACCTATGCCACAACTAGAGAAAGACGTATCCTCGCCTTACTCGTGGAATTTGGGGAATTCGCTAATGCCACTAGATGCTTCAAATATTGGTCTAATAAGCCAAGCGAAGCACAAGATATCGTCTTAGACGAATATGTGGATGGCTTACATTTCTTTTTATCCCTAGGTATTGATATTAAGGCTAGTAAAAGAACTTATCACTACACCAAACATAGTGATGATCTCACGAACCAAATCTTAGAAGTTTATAGACTAGCTTCTATCTTCCTAAAGAAACAAGATGAAAAGAGCTATGTTAAAGCTTTCCAAGCCTTCATTAATATTGTTCCAATCCTCAAAGTGAGATGGACCACAATTGAGAAAGCATATTACAAAAAACTTGGCGAGAATTATCATAGACAAGACACAAACTATTAAATGTAAACAAAAACAAAAAATAGACTGAAAATTTCAGTCTTTTTTATTGCGTATATCGAGTGTTTTTAATAACATATAACACGAGGTGAATTTTATGAAGAAATTTAAAGTTGTTTTATTAGGATTAATCGCTGGACTTGCTATGACGGCTTGCTCCGATGATGGCTATATAGAATGTTCCGCGGTTGTGCTTAATGAATCACGCACCATAACGTCATCACATGTACACGCTCTAGTGGCTAAATATAGAAGTAATGTTAGCTTTGACTTGAGCACCAAAAATAGAGATGAAAATGGCTATTATTATTCATACTTCTTTGTGATGTATGACAAAAAGATGGAAGAACCTGAATTCCCTAAAACCGCTACATATCATTATGAAATTTCGGCTTACAATAAAACCAATGTTAACGTGAAATTTGTTTCACTGATAGGTAAATATGAATCTTACGATAAAGTCTTTTTATCAAAAGATAAGAAAACACTAAAGATTACAGTGGCGAGCTTCAACCCAATCTCTGCCCCTAACGATAAAGAAGTCCAAGGTAAAACCGTTGGCCGCATATACACAAATAACGCTGGTGAAATTGAAAATGATTTCGTAGTAAATGTCTCAGGAACATTAACGACATCAATTGAATCAACATATCAAAATATTGAAGATAAAAACATTCAATATACAGTGATTGAAAAATAAAAAAGCGCTATGCGCTTATAAGAGGGAATCGATATCTTCTTCAGAGTAAACTTCGATTCCTTTTTCTTTTAGGTATTCAGCGGTCACACCCATACCTTTTATTTCTTTATGTGAGAATGTTCCATCATAGATGATTTTAGATCCACATGATGGGGATTTCTCTTTGAGAATGACTTTCTTGATCTTTAAAAATAAGCAGATATTAAACGCCAACTCAGCGCCTTTCATATAGGCATCAGTGACATCGTCACCGTCTTGATTAATAACCTTATCTCCCACACGTTCCGCTGGTGAACGAGGAACACTTAAACCACCTTCTACTTCAGGGCAGAAAGGAATGAGCTCATATTTCTCTAATAAAGCGTCAATTTTAGGGGATAAATTATTACCACCGTTATACTTAACGTTATCACCTACTAGACACGCTGAGATTAAGATTTTTTCCATACGTTGATATTTAATCACAAATGCTTAGTAATATCTATTGTTTGATATACAATAGTAGCATGGATAAATCATTTGTTTATTTATATAACAATCAGGAATATCTCGTTAATATCACCTATAAAAGAATCAAAAGTATCACCTACCGTTATCGTAATGGTGCTTTCTTTGTGAGTTGTCATCGATTGACCAGTATGAATAAAATCAAAAGTGGGTTAGATAGATTCGCAGAAAAACTTATCAAAAGAAACGCGAAAGAGCAGGGTGAAGGTGAGGATTATATCTATATCTTTGGTCAAAGAATTCCTCTTACATTCCCTGGTGGCTTAATGTTTAATAACGACCTTATCATGTTTGACAATAGAGAACAGCTTCATAAGAAACTTAGAAAAGAGTTCTTAAAGCACTTAACTGAAAGAACAGCTTACTATGCATCTATGATGAAAGCCCCTAATTATCAAGTGAAGTTAAGAGAAATGCGTTCTAGATATGGGTCTAATAACAGAAGTAAAAAGACCATCACTTATGCGATGATGCTTATTTACTACTCTAAAGAAATCATTGATTCAGTCGTGGTGCATGAACTCACTCACTGTTTTGTCTATGACCACAGCGATAATTTTTATCGCTTGTTATATAAATATTGCCCTGACTATGATATCTTAAGAAAGAAATTAATAAAGGCGGATTTCTAAGATGCTCGAAATAACTTCTAAGAACAATCAAAAGATTAAAGATGCTGCTAGCCTAAGAATGAAGAAAACTAGACTAGATAAAGGTCTTTTCCTTATGGAAGGATTAAAAAACTTAGAGATGGCCTTAAAGTATGGAAATGTTAAAACCATCTTTACTAGTATTGGTCTTCCTAAATTAGGCCAAGATATTGAAACTTACAAAGTAAATGATGAAATAATTAAAAAATTAGCCGCTTCAGAAAACCCTGAAGGCGTGGTTTTTGTTTGTGAAAATCTTAAACCAAGAAAAGACAAGAAAGACTACAAGAAAATAGTGTACCTTGACCATATCGCTGATCCAGGTAACTTAGGCACAATTATTAGAACCGCAGTTGCATTTAACTATGACGCTGTGATTCTTTCTAATGGAACAGTGGACCTTTATAATGAAAAAGTTTTAGCCGCCACCAAAGGTGGAATCTTTGCTATCGATGTCTTTTATGATGATATCGCTAACTATAATAAACGTATCATTGTTAGCACATTAAATGACAAATCAGTGCCTTTGAATGAGCTTCCAAAATACGAAGACTTCATCCTTGTGCTTGGTAATGAAAGTCATGGTGTGAGAAAAGAGATTTGTGATATCGCCACTGATTTTGTGAAGATTGAAATGAGCGATAACATTGATTCTTTGAATGTTGCTGTAGCAGCGGGAATCTTACTCAATCACTTAAAATAAATAGTTTTACTTATCTTAGACAAAACAATATTACAAATAATCATATGTAATATGGTTTTTTATGCTATAATCAATAACGATTTTGTAGTGAGGTCCTTTATGGAAAATGAAAAATTATTAAATCTAAAGAACAGCGCTCTTAAGGAAGTAGAAGAGGCTAACAGTGTTGATTCATTAAATGCTGTTCGTAATACCTACTTATCAAAGAAGAGCGAACTATCTTCATTAACTTCACAAATTGGTCAATTACCACCAGAAGAAAGAAAAGCCTTTGGTGCGGCCTTAACTGAAGTGAGAGTGGCCATAACAACAGCCATTGAAGAGAAGATGACTTATTTAAAAAATAAGGAATTAGAAGAAAAGCTAGAAAAAGAACAAATCGATATCTCTTTACCAGGTGTTTCTTATGAACCAGGTGGTCGTGACCCATTCTATGTCATCCAAGATGAAATGATTGAAATCTTCTTAGGCATGGGTTTTGAAGTCGCTGATGGTCCAGAAGTGGAAAAGGATTTATATAACTTTGAACTTTTAAATATTCCAAAGGATCACCCTGCTAGAGATATGCAAGATACCTTCTATATTAATGATAATGAGTTATTAAGAACTCATACTTCCCCAGTTCAAGCGAGAACCATGGAAGCAAAGAAAGGTGCACCTGTTAGAATTATCTGCCCAGGTAAAACCTATAGAAGAGACGATGATGATGCGACTCACTCACATCAATTCGCCCAAATCGAAGGTTTAGTCATCGATAAAGGTATCAATATCGGTCACTTAAAAGCGACCTTAGAATTATTCGCTAAAAAGATGTTTGGCGAAAAACGTGAAATTAGATTAAGAAGCTCTTACTTCCCATTCACAGAACCAAGTGTGGAAGTTGATATCACTTGTGCCAACTGTGGTGGTAAGGGCTGCAATATGTGTAAAGGCACTGGCTATATTGAAATCTTAGGTGCTGGTATGGTCCATCCAAATGTTTTAAAGATGAATGGCTATAATCCAGAAGAATATAGTGGCTTTGCCTTTGGCGTTGGTATCGACCGTATGGCGGTGCTCCGCTATGGCATTGATGACATCAGAAAACTTTACACAAACGATGTCCGCTTCTTGAAGCAATTCAAGAAAATGAGCTAATAATGGGAGGAATTAAGTATGTTAGTTAGTTTAAAAAACATTAGTCAATATGTCTCATTAGAAGGCTTAACTCCAGAAGATATCGCAAATAAGTTAACATTCGCTGGTGTTGAAGTGGAAGAAATCTCTAGATTAGCCAGCGGCACTAATCTTGTCATTGGTGAAATCAAAGAATGTGTTGCTCACCCAAATAGTGACCATCTCCATGTCTTGCAAGTTAATCTTGGAGAAAAATATGGTACAACCCAAATCGTCTGTGGTGCCCCTAACGCACGCGCAGGTTTAAAAGTTATTGTTGCACGTGTAGGCGCCAGACTCCCACAAATCGAAATTAAAGACGGTGTCATCCGTGGTGAAGCAAGCCATGGTATGTGCTGCTCTTTATTAGAGTTAGGTGTGGACGGTAAATATTTAAGTGACTATCAAAAAGCTGGTATTGAAGAATTACCAGCCGACGCGCCAGTTGGTGAAGAAAACGTCTTAGGCTATTTAGGCTTAGATGATGTGGTCTTGAACCTTTCAGTTTTAGCCAATCGTCCAGACTTATTAAGTGTCTTTAACGTCGCCCGTGAAATCGGTGCTTTATATGAAAGAAAAGTGAACTTACCAGAAGTTAAAGCTAAAGAAGACTTCAAAACTAAATTAGTAGTGGAATCTAAAACAAAAAGATGTTCCCAATTCTCTGGCAAAGAAATTAAAGGTATCGTGACAAAGCCATCTCCAAAATGGATGAGTGATTACTTAATGGCGATGGGTGTTCGTAGCATTAACAATATCGTTGATGTTGGTAACTATGTCATGCTCATGACTGGTCAACCATTACATATGTATGATGCCGATAAATTAGCGAAGGCTGAATTATACGCTCAAGATGACTATGAAGGTGACTTCGTCGCTCTTGATGAAAAGACCTATAAAGTCATTCCAGGAGATATCGTTATCTGCTGTGACAACAAACCAATGTGTTTAGGTGGTGTGATGGGCTCTCTCGCTTGTGCGGTTGATGAAAACACCAAGAACATCTATATTGAAGCCGCCTCTTTCGATGGTGCTTCTATCCGTCATACATCTAATAGACTTGGCTTAAGTAGTGAATCTTCACAAAGATTCGTTAAAGGCACAAATCACTTCCAAGCTGAATTTGTTCTTAACTATGCCGCTAGCTTAATCAATGAATTATGCGAAGCTAAAGAAAATAGTAATAACGTTCATTATCAAAATGAAAAACCAAGAGAAGATAGAATCAAAACTTCTATTAAGAAGATTAACGATCGTCTTGGTACAGAATTCAGTAAAGAAGAAATCGTTAATGTCTTAACAAGACTTAACTTCAAACTTGAATTTGTTAACGATAATGAATTCCTCGCGGAAGTCCCATTATATCGTTTAGACGTCACTTGTGACGCTGACTTAAGTGAAGAAGTGATTCGTTTATTAGGTCTTGAACATGTAAAGAGCATCTTACCATGCTTAGACACTAAAGTCGGTATGCTTACCTTAAGACAAAAACGTTTAAAGAACATTCGTAGTTACCTCCTTTCTCAAGGCTTAGATGAATGCTTAACATATTCTCTTGTTTCTAAAAAGAAACAAAATGACTTCAACTTATTAAATAAGGAAGAACATTATGTCATCCTTAATCCATTAACCGATGAAAGAGAAGTCTTTAGAACCCATATCTTAGCCTCCTTATTAGGCGCTGCTTCTTATAACGTTGCTAGACAAAATAAGAACTTAGCATTATTTGAAGCTAGCAATATGATTTCTAAACAAAGTAGAAGTGAACACCTCGCTATCGTTTTAGTGGGTCAAGATATTAGACAAGGTCAATTAGTGAAAGAAAACTATAACTTCTTCCATATGAAAGGCATTGTCGAAGGTTTATTCACCATCTTAGGTGTCGAACCAACCCGTTATAGATTTGATAGATTCGTCGATGAAGGTCATGAACTCCATCCAGGTAAAGCGGCTAATATCGTTTTCCAAAACAAGAAGATTGGTGTTCTTGGCGAACTCCATCCAAATCAAATTGAAAAATATGATTTAGGTAAGACTAACGCTGTGGTCTTAGAAATGGATCTTGAAGCCTTATTAGACGCGAAAGTTAGTGAAACTAAAATGGCCCCAATCTCTAAATTCCCAAGTGTTTCTAGAGACTTAGCCTTCGTCTTAGACGCTAAGATTGCCGCTGGTGATTTAGTCAAAGCCGTGAAGAAGGTCGGTGGCTCTTATGTCGTCGGCTGCGAAGTCTTCGATATTTATCAAGGCGCTAACATCGCTGAAGGTAAAAAGTCCATGGCTATTTCTGTTACATACCGTAAAGATGATGGTACCTTAACAGAAAAAGAAGTTAGTGACGCTGAAGAAAAGATTAAGTTCGAATTATCACGTAACTTCAAAGCGGAGATTCGTAGTTAATGAAATTAAATCGTGCGACATTACCAGAACAAAAACCTCAAACCTTCACTGAAGAGTTAGATTTTAGTAAGCAAACTTTTGATGAAAATCACGTCAAAAGAATTGAGTCTTGCTCAGTCACAGTCGTGGCCACTGAATTCGGTGATGTCATGCAATGTGTGATAAGCGGTAAAGCTCATGTTGTAGCCTCTTGCTCATACACACTCGATGATGTTCCATTAGATGTGAAGTTCCATGATTCTTTCTATTTCACTGATTCTAAGGATGATGAAGCAGAAGACTGCTACTATGAACCAAATGTCGAAATCGACTTAGATCCACACATCTTGGCCCTCATCTTAGCGGAAGTTCCACACAATATCGTCAAAAGTGGAGCGAAATTACCAAAAAGTGGTAATGGTTATCGTGTCCTAAGTGAAGATGATTTCATCAAAGAAAAGAGTCATAAAGGTAATAGTGCATTTGATATTTTAGATTCGATAGATTTCGAAGACTAAATCAAAACATTTTGCAAGTTAAACAATCAATCCCATTTACAGATGGGATTTTTTGTTAATAGGCGCAAAAGCAACCTTTTAACCTATTGGAATCTTGAATCACAACAAACAGTTTTTCCTTATTATTTTATATAATAAGAATTTGTCATTAAATAATATCCTACTAGCAAAATATTCTCGCTGAATCGAATTTTTTCTTTAAATTCGATATTTATTTAAAATTGCTTGAAAAATACTACCATAAAAATAACGGTTTTATATGATAGTCACAAGAAAAATGACTCATTTATAATGCCGGATATTCTTTAATGAAAGGAGAATTACAAATGATTAAAGAATTAGTAGTTGGTGCTATGCTCGCTAGCGGCGTAACACAAGTAGCTGCTCCTCAATTAAGATCAGGTGCGCAACCACAAAATCCACAAGCAACCTGGAGCTATGTCAATGAGCTAGAAGATGGTGCGGTTTATTTTATTAGAAACGTAGTTGATGATGACAAGGTCATGGATGTTTATAACCACGATTATACAAATAGTGGAACTGTCAAATTATGGGATAGTAATGGCCAAGGCAATCAAAGATTCATTGTTCATAAGAGAAATCGCTTAGGATATTCCAACGATAACATTTACACCTTCACACCTATTAACGCTCAAAATATTTGTTTGACAGTTCAAGATAAAAGTAATAGTGACAATAAGAGACTGAAAACCTTATCTGATACTGCTTGCGACAATCAAACTACTGTCAATAAATACTATTCAAACAGTTTCAAGATTGTTTCCGGTTCTTCGGAAGGCCGTTTCAAAATTCAAACAGGAGCAAGCGGATTCACAAAATATTTAACAACTTATAACTATGGAAGTGACAGTGGAACAGACGTTGTTCAAAAGACTTATAACTCTGTGTATTATGAATGCTATGAATGGTACTTCCAAAGGGTTGATAATTTAGGTATCTATGCGAAGAACGAAGCTGTTATCAACGGCCAAAACTGGCAACAATTTTGGTTAAAAGTTCCTTCAGATGGTGTTTATACAATTCAAACTCTGAAGAGAGAATACAATACCAGTGCTTATATTGATACATGGATGGAGTTAACAGATGACCAAAACGGCAATTCTTTGTTAGACTATAACGATAATGATGATAACAGAACAGGTAATGACTATCGTTTATCAAGAATAGATTATTATCTAGAGGCGGGTCACAGTTATGGAGTCCGTGTTAGAGGCCTTAATGGAAGCAGTAGAGGTGATATCTACATCGATGTTACTCCAGCAAAAGCCATTACTGTTTGTCACAATGTCCATAAAGTTAGCAATGCCTCTATCCGTGCAAATACTAAAGCTAGTAGTACAGGTTTTGAAACTCTTCCTGGAGCTTATATCGGAGAAGAGATTGTTTATCAAGAAATACTCAATGCAAATGGTAATGATTTTATCAAACCTAACGGCACAAACGTGTTCAGCTCATACTATCTCTTATATATGTGGGACAAAACATACAATAGTGCATATGATCCAAGCAGTTTGGGATTATTCCCTGAATTTGAATTTAACGGAACAAAACTAGCCATCTTTGCTTATCGCAATAGTGGATGGACCGCTTCATGCGCAAATACTGCTGGTGCTGAGTATTCTGTCGGTTTTGGAAACATCACAGACATTTATGCTATGAAATTTGCGTGCTATATGTTTTCTATGTTGGCCCATGAAGCCCACACAGTAGAAACCGCTTATAATCAAGCGTTGGATGTCTATCAAATGACTACTAGCCAAGCCATCCTATACCATTAATCTTCTGCTAAAGATATTAAAGGGCTGATGTCTATTTTCACTGGACTCAGTCCTTTTTATTTGTGATTAAAAACGTATAAATAACTTCTAAGTGAAGTTAAAGTATAAATCACATCCAAAAAATGGGATTTTTCTTTATCAAAATATTTCTTTAAATATATATTGCAAAACACAAAATTAGGTGTGATAATATATACACCAGTGGTAATACAGTGGGAGAAAGTGGGAAATAATGTATTTCGGAAGTTTTGTTCATAGCTTAGATGAAAAAGGCCGTTTAATGATACCTCGCAAAATGCGTGATGAATTAGGCTATAAAGTCTACATTATGAAAGGCTTTGACGGTTCACTCTCTTTATACAATGAAGAAAGATATCTCGAACTCGTTAAAGAATTCTCTAGACTTTCATTTAATCAACAAAAAGTCCGTGACTATCTCCGTATCCAATTTGCCAGCACTTACGAAATGGAAGTCGACAAATTAGGAAGAGTGCAATTACCAACAGCCTTACTCAACAAGTACAATATCTCACGCGAAGTCATCGTTCTCGGTATTGGTGACCATATCGAAGTTTGGGATAAAGCCAAATACATCGAATACGAAGAAAGTGTTAAAGACTCTTTCGAAGCCTTAGCTGAAGATATTGATGCTAAGAGGGATTAATATGGATGAACATATTCCCGTCCTTCTTAACGAAGTTATAAACGGTCTAAACATCAAATCATCTGGCACATACGTTGATCTAACTGTCGGAAGAGGTGGTCATAGTAGTGAGATATTGTCTCGCTTAGATAATAAAGGTCATCTCATCTGTGTGGATCAAGATGAGGAAGCTATCGTCGCTTCCCAAGCCAGATTAGCCAAAATCTCAAATAATTTTGAGATAGTAAGAAGTAACTTCTCTCACGTAGAAGAAATACTTCAAGACAAGGGTATTGATGAAGTTGATGGAATCTTAATGGACTTAGGTGTCTCCTCTCCACAATTCGATAAAGGAGAAAGAGGATTCTCTTATAAAGAAGACGCACGCCTAGACATGAGAATGGATCAAAGACAAGATCTTACCGCTTATAACATCATTAACACTTATTCATTAGAAGATTTAACAAAAATCTTCCAAATATATGGAGAAGAGAAATATTCCTTCTCAATCGCTAAAAACATCATTAAAGCTCGTGAGTCAGCTCCAATTGAAACCACATTCCAATTAGTGGACATCATCAAAAGAAGCAAACCAATGAAAGAGCTTAAGAAAGTGGGGCATCCCGCTAAACAAGTATTCCAAGCATTAAGAATCGCCGTCAATGACGAACTCAATGTCTTAGAAAAAGCCTTAAAGGCAGCCTTAAAACATTTAAAACCAGGTGGAAGATTGGCCGTAATTACATTCCACAGTGGTGAAGATAGAATTGTTAAAAACATCTTCAAAGACGCGGCCGTGAGTGTGGGCAATAGATTTGACGGCCCAATGCTCGAAGAAGAAAAGGATTACATCCTTATTAATCATAAACCGATTACCGCTAGCGAAAGTGAATTAGAGTTTAATCACCGCAGTGCTAGTGCAAAGCTAAGGATTATTGCAAGAAAAGAAAGGGGGCAACAATCATGGTTATGAAAGACAAATTAGTCAAATTCCATCATAAGGGTATGTATTACCGTTTCCGTAAATTAGGAATCTGCTTTTTAGCGGCAGTTTCTCTTGGAACCATCGTTGCTGTTCCAACCTACATTACTTTACGCGAAATCACCACACAAGCACAAAAAGCGGAAGCGGAAGAACCTGAGTTATTAGAAGAAGATAGTGTTGATCTATCATCTTATTAATAAAAATTTCTCCTTATTTGTCCATTTCCTCATGGACCGAAGTCGTAAGTGACATTGCGACTTCTTTTATTTATTAGTGGTTTTTCAGTGTTTATTTAGTAGATATTAAGTGCAATAATACTGTGAATAGACCTTTCTTAACTAATAAATAGTTAATTTGTTGTATATTGGCAAAAACTTATTTAAAATATAGAAAATTGGTATTTTATTATGGATAAACCTATCGCTGCTATTGAACTTGGAAGCAAGAAATTAAAATTAGTCGTTGGTTATGAAATCGACGGCCAAATATATGTTTTGTATACACTCACAAAACCTTATGGAAACTGCATTGAAGGAGGCAACTTTGTTGACGCTAATAAAGTCGCTACAACCATCGGTAGTATTCGTGAATTCACCGATCCTTCTGCTAAATTAAGACTCAACATCTCTGATGTCTTACTTTGCTTACCTCCATATAGCTTAGGCATTTATCAAACTAGACAAGTGACCACCGTTGTTACTGAAGATAGCAAGATTAGTAACCTCGATATTAAAAACATCTACGCTTTAATTAGAAATAGTGCTTATCCATTAAATGATAAAGCCCTCGTGGATGTTGTTCCTGAAAGTTTCACCTTAGATCAAGGTAGAATCTTCGCGCGTCCTCCGATGGGTGAATCTTCTAGTACACTTACCGTGAGTGCGAAAGTTCAAACCTTACCAAGTGTTTTAGTCGATAACTATCAATCAGTCTTAATGAGTGGTGGTATGGTTTCTAGAAGAAACGTTGTTAGCTCATTGGCCGCAGCCGAACTCATTAATTCTTATCCAAATATGCCACATTCCTATATCCTTGTTGATATTGGTAGTAACACCACAACAGTGTCATTCGTGGGTAATGGAGCCCTTTATGGCTCTACTTACTTCAACTGGGGTGGCGATAACATCACAGAAAAGATTATTGAAAGATTCAATATCAATGAAGCTGATGCCGAAAAATACAAGATTATGTACGGTATCGATTATAGCGAAATGAACTTTAAAGCCCCAATCTGCACAACAGAAGATGGTAACGGTCAAGAAGTGCATCACTATAATGATGAATTAAATGAAATCATTAAAGGCGAACTTGAAATATTCGTGGAACAACTTAAAGAAGCCATTGATCAAGTCGTGGCCTCACATGATAAATCTTATAGAAGTTTCCCAATGCTTCTCGTGGGTGGTGGCGCTGAACTAAACGGTTTAGTGCAATACATCACTCCTAAAGTATTGTCTGAAACAGTCCAGGTTGTTAGACCTAAGACCTTAGGAGCAAGAAACGCTACATTCTTTAACTGCTTAGGCGCGATTCTTACTCACTCTCGTTATCCAAACTTAAACGATGAATCTCACCCACGCGTTGGTGTCTTAACGCGTAATAATTCAAACCAAGCCAAATAGGAGGAGAGAACCTTATGGAAAATTATGATTTAGATAATTTCGAACCCGCTGCAAAGATTGTCGTCATCGGTGTCGGCGGCGCTGGTAACAACGCTGTTAACCGTATGATTGATGAAGAAATCCAAAATGTTGATTTCTGGGTGGCTAATACTGATAAGCAAGCTTTAAGTACAAGTAAGTCTCTCCATCGTTTAATCTTGGGTCAAGAAATCACTGGTGGTTTAGGCGCTGGTGGTGAACCAGAAGTTGGTGAAAAAGCCGCTGAAGCAAGCACAGATGATATTAGAGAAATCGTTAAAGACGCTAATATGGTCTTCGTTGCTGCTGGTATGGGCGGTGGCACAGGTACAGGTGCGGCCCCAGTTGTCGCCCGTATTGCTCGTGACGCTGGTGCATTGGTTATTGCTATTGTTACCCGTCCATTTACTTTCGAAGGTAAAAAGAGAGTCGTTAACTCCATCGCTGGCTTAAATAAATTAAAAGAAAACGTCGATGCCATCATCGTCGTTAGCAATGATAAACTTTTAATGACCGCTGGTAATGCTTCTATCAGTTCCGCATTCAATGAATCTGATAAAGTTTTGGCCCAATCAGTCAAAACTGTTGTTAACTTAATTCTTTTACCAGCCGTTATTAACTTAGACTTCGCTGATGTTCGTAACACCTTAAAAGATTCTGGTGTCGCCATGATCGGCTTTGGTGTTGGCTCTGGCCAAAATAGAGCTAAAGACGCCGCTAACGCAGCGCTTAATTCTCCTTTATTAGAAGCCTCTGTTTCAGGTGCTAGAAAGGCGATTGTCGCCGTTACTTGTGGTCCTAACGTCTCATTATTCGACGCTCAAGACACTGTTAACCTATTAATCAATGCTTCTGGCCATGATGTTGACGTTAAATTCGGTGTGGCGATTAACGACCAACTTAACGATGAAATCTTAGTGAGTATTATCGCTAGTGACTTTGAAGAAGACTTTGACTTCTCTAAGACCTCTAGTTATTCCGCTCCTGCTCGTCCAAGCGAATCGACTGTCCTTAATAATTTAGAAAAGGAAGAAGAACAGCCAAAAGAACAACCAGGTGAAGAATTAGATACTAACTCCATCCTTCCAGACTTTTTACAAAACTAATGAAATTAAGAACTCTAGCATCCTTATTTATCGTTCTAGTGTTAGCTTCTTGTAGTCAACCTAGTTCTTTAAGTAGCGATACGAGTTCTTTTTCTTTTAATAGAAGTGAAAATAGTAGTAGTCAATCAGGCTCTAATAGACCTTCATACAATGAAATGGAAAACATTAATGCGTATGATGGCTATTACGCTAGTCTATCTAACTGGTCAAATGGTGAAGAGTTAATTAATAAGTTATACGACATAAGTCGTAAAACATATAAACCATTAACATATACCGCTCCTAACTACGAAACAAACATCAATGCAGATCGTAGTTATTACGATTATGAGTATTTAGATGTCGTTTATAGCGAAAACCATGTTTTTAAGAGTGACACTAATAGGGGTTGGCAAAGAGAACACGCTTTCTGTGCTTCACTTATGTGTGGTTCTTTAACCGCTGATGCAGTGAAGATGAAAGGTCGTGCTACTGACTTCCATAATTTATTTGCTTCTAATGCTTCGGCGAATAGTTCTAGAGGTAACAAGAACTATGGTAACGCTGATAAGAGTGCCGCTAGTTATCAAAATAGAACAACACAAAACGGTAAAGATGGTTATAGCTTTGATGAAAAGCTTTTTGAACCAGCTGATAAAGATAAAGGTCGATTAGCACGTGCCATATTTTATATGGCAATGATGTATAAAAATGATGAAGTGGATACCGTTAACGGCATCACCATGAAAGGTTTAAGAATTGTTGAAGAACCTGTTACTTACGTGCAGGGTGAAAATGGTGCTTTCGCCATTGGTAACTTATCAACACTTCTTGACTGGAATAAGAAATACCCAGTCGATTATCTAGAAATGCAACACAACATTTCTGTTTATAAAGATGTCTATAGTGGTGATGGTTACGCACAAGGTAACCGTAATCCATTCGTCGATTTCCCAACCCTTGCGGATTACTGCTTTGGTGCGCAAAAGGGTGCGCCTTCTGGCTTATACGCCCATCGCCCAAGTGAATATGATTTAGCGTGTGAATCCTGGTGGAAACAAGACTCTCATTACGCTTTAAAAGAAGCTAAAAGGAGTTATGAACCAGGTACACAAATTCAGTCTGATGACTACAAAGTAGTCAAAGTCTACACCAATTACACAGAAGAAGTTGTTAGTAGTGGTTTTACCAATTCATTAACAGGCCATAAATTCTCTACTAGTGACGGACAAACAATTGGCGCAACAATTAGTGCTGGAAATGACACAATCAACTATACGATTACAGTGAACGCTAGTGGCGCTACTTCAAGTGGTGAATTAGTGATGAGTGCGACTGGCATTAACAAAAACACACCTAACGTTGATCAAAACGTGACATATGGAAACGTTCCATTCTTGCTTAACTTTGAATCATCAGCCGCTATCTCTTCTAGTAACGCTATGACCATCACTAACATCAGTGCGGGTGGTGTGACATTCGGTAGCAAAACAAAACCTTTAACAAAGTTAACTTTAACCACAAAGAACACATATACACTTAATGCAGCCTATGTTAAAGCCTTCGTCGGTAACGTTGAAAGTACATATCAACTCACCATCAAAGTGGGCGATAATGTCCTAGTTAATAATGCGACTATTAACAGCACAGAAGTAAAACAATTTGGTACGGCTATTTCTACTTCTTATACTGGCCAACTAACTTATATTTTTACTGGTAGTAGTTCACTAAAAATCAATTCTATTGCCTTTAATGAAATAATTTAATAAAATTATGACGTCCTTGAAGACACGTCTTCATATAAAACTACCTTTAGCGAGTTTGGGATGGTGGAAGCCAAACGGGAAGAATATGAAGGTATCACTTCATTGTAAGAGAGCTGAACTAATAGTAAGCCTCCCTCACTCCTAGGAAAAGGAGGAATCAAGTGCTAAAGATGAATCTTTAGAACTAAGGTGGTACCGCGCTTATAGCGTCCTTAGATGGACGCTTTTATATTGTTAAGGAGAATTTTATGGATTACAAACAAACACTCTTAATGAACAAATCTGAATTCGAAATGAGAGGTAACCTTAATCAAAAGGAACCAATTCTCGTTAAGAAATGGGAAGAAGAAAAAGTCTATGAAAACATGAACCTCAATCGTAAAGATGCCAAAGAGTTCGTGCTTCATGATGGCCCTCCATACGCGAATGGTGATATGCACTGTGGTCATATGCTTAACCGTATCCTTAAGGATTTAGTTATCCGTTATAAGAATATGCAAGGCTATAAGACCCCATTTGTTTTTGGTTGGGATACACATGGTCTTCCAATTGAAAACCAAGTCACTAAAAGTGGTGTTGATAGAAAAGCTATTCCATTAACTGAATTCCGTAAAAAATGTGAAGAATACGCCTTAACTCAAGTTGCTAAACAAAAAGAACAAGTTAGACGCTTAGGTTTATTAGGCGATTTTGATAATCCATACTTAACTCTTAAAAAAGACTATGAAGCTAAACAAATCGAAGTCTTTGCTTCCATGGCCCTTCAAGGTCTTATCTATAAAGGCTTAAAACCAGTTTACTGGTCACCAAGTAGTGAATCCGCTTTAGCGGAAGCCGAAATTGAATACGCTGATGTCTTATCACATAGTATTTATGTCGCTTTCCCTGTAAGAGACGGTAAAGGTGTCGTGGATGCTGATGCTAGACTCGTCATCTGGACAACCACTCCATGGACATTGCCAGCAAACTTAGCGATTTCCGCTCATCCTGACTTCGTTTATGGTGAGTACGATACAAATCTTGGCAAATTAGTTTTCCTTGCGGAATTCGCCGATAAACTTAAAGAAGAATTAGGTTTAGAGAAGTGTGAACTCATCAAACGCTTCAAAGGTAGTGAATTAGAATTCGTTGTGTGTAAACACCCATTCTATGATAGAGACTCTTTAGTCATCGTTGGTACACACGTTACTGATGACGCTGGTACTGGTTTAGTCCATACCGCTCCTGGTCACGGTGTTGAAGACTATCAAGTCTGTATGAAATACCCAGGCCGTGGTTTAGATCCATATTGCCCTGTTGATGAACACGGTAAATTAATGAAAGGTACTGGTGAAAGACTTGAAGGTGTTTTCTATGAAAAGGCTAACGATATTGTCTTAGAAATCCTTACAGAAAATGGTGCTTTATTAAAGCACACAACCTTCACCCATAGCTATCCACATGACTGGAGAACACATAAACCAGTCATCTTTAGAGCCACCAAACAATGGTTCTGCTCTATTGAACCAATTAGAGAAAAGCTCTTAAAACAAATCCATGAAGTTAAATGGTATCCAGCCTGGGGTGAAACCAGAATGGTGAACATGATCAAAGATAGAGCGGACTGGTGTATCTCTCGCCAAAGAGCCTGGGGTGTCCCAATTCCAATCTTCTATAACGAAGATGAAACTCCAGTAATCGACAAAGAAGTCTTTGACCATGTTGCTAAACTCTTTAAAGAGTTTGGTAGTAACGTTTGGTATGAAAGAGACGCGAAAGACTTATTACCAGAAGGCTATACAAATCCACATTCTCCTAACGGTAAATTCGTTAAAGAAAAAGATATTATGGACGTGTGGTTCGATAGTGGTTCCTCCTGGATGGGTGTCTTAAAAAATAGAGGCATCAATTATCCAAGTGACTTATATCTTGAAGGTAGTGACCAATATCGTGGTTGGTTCAACTCCTCGCTAATTTTAAGTGTTGCTACACAAAGTGTAGCTCCATATAAGAGTGTTGTTTCTCACGGTTGGGTCTTAGACGAACATGGTGAACAAATGCACAAGTCTAAAGGTAACGGCGTTGATCCTACAAAGATCGCTAATGTGTACGGCGCTGATATCTTAAGACTCTGGGTTGCTAGTGTTGACTATCAACAAGATGTCCGTATTGGTGAAAACTTAATCAAACAAGTTGCTGACCAATATAGAAAGATTAGAAATACCCTTAAGTTCATCTCTTGGAACTTAGTGGACTTTGATCCTGCTAACAAAGTTAGCGAGTTTGCTAAACCTGATCAATATATCTTAGAAACCCTCAACTTATTAGTGAAGAATGTCACTGAAGCTTTTGATAAATATAACTTCTCTGAAGCCACAAGCGACATCATGACCTTCATGTCCACTGATTTAAGTAGCTTCTATTTAGATATTAATAAGGATGTCTTATACTGCGAAGGCAAGGACTCCTTAAGAAGAAAGCAAGTCCAAACTGTATTATATACAGTTGGTGAAACATTACTCGCCTTACTTAACCCAATCCTTCCATTTACTATGGATGAATTCAATAGAAATATGCCAGGTAGTAGAAAGAGCAATCCTCAATACTTAGATTATCCAAAAGCTAGTGCAGTTAACCAAGCTGTCCTTGATGAATATGAACAATTTAAGTTATTAAGAGATGATGTCTTAAAAGCCTTAGAAGACGCGCGTAATAACAAAGTTATTGGTTCCGCTCAAGAAGCTTATGTTTCTATCAAATTCAATAATGCTGATCTAGAAAAACTCTTTAATAGCTTTGATGCTCACTTAAGAAATCAATTATTCGTGGTTTCTGAAATCAAAGAGGAAGATAACGATGGTGTGGAATATAAGAACTCTAAGATTAAAGTCATCCATCACCCAGGCCATTTCTGTGAAAGATGCTGGAACTATGAAAGCGATGCAGTCCTTCAAGAAGATGGTACTTACTTATGTAAGAGATGTAATGAGGTCGTTAAATAATGAAAGAAAAGTTATTAAAAGGCCTTAAATGGTTTTATAAATCGTATATTTGGCTAGGATTAGTCCTTTTAGGACTAGACATCTTTACCAAACAATTAATGATGCGTCTTCCAGTCAATGAATATGGTCACATTGCAGAATGGGGATTCGTTAATATAAGTTTCACCCTTAATGAAGGCGCCGCTTTCGGCTTTGGTACAGGCAGCCCTGTCGCAAATAGAATCATCTATTTAGTCGTTGCGACACTTATTTCCATTGGTTTGATCACTTATTTAATCGTTAAAAGAAAAGAAACAAAACTCTTTATTAGAGCCGCTTTAATCATGGTTGTTACCGGTGCAATTGGTAACGTCATTGACCGCGTTTTCTATGGTCCATTACAAGGACAAAGTGGTCTATTTACTGGTAAGGTAGTGGACTGGATTGACTTCTATTGGTTCTGGCCATACGTCTTCAATATTGCGGACTGTTGTATCGTCATCGCCGCCTTTATGCTCATTGTCTACGTTATCGTTGGTGAGGTTAAAGACTATCGCGAAAGAAATAAGAACAAAGTCGTGACTGTAAAAGACAACGAAAAGGTTCTTTCTAAAAGTGAAAAGGAAAAGCTAGAAGCCGAAAAAGCTGATAGAGAAGAAAGTAAATAATTAGTAGTTATTTAGTAATAATATGAAATACGTCGTAACTTTTAAAGAAAATGGTGAAAGATTAGACAAAGCTGTTGCCTTACTCAACAGTGAACTTTCACGTAGCTTTATTACTAAACTCATTGATGAGGGTAAAATCACGATCAATGGTAAAGTAGAAAAGCCTTCTTTTAAGGTTAAAGAAAATGACGAGATTAACATCGAAGAAATCGTCGATGTAAAGAGTGATATCAAGGAAGAAGATATCCCATTAGATGTCGTTTATGAAGACGATGATATCCTCATTATCAATAAGCCTCAAGGTATGGTGGTTCATCCCGCAAACGGACATTACTCAGGCACTCTTGTTAATGCCTTAATGTTCATGGAGGATTCCTTATCTTCTATCAACGGCGTTATCCGTCCAGGTATTGTCCATCGTATTGATAAAGATACATCTGGTTTATTATGTGTTGCTAAAAACGATAATGCTCATCACTTCTTAGCAGATCAACTTAAAGACCACACAATGGCTAGAGAATATGTTGCTTTAGTAAGAGGTATCATTAAAGAAAATAGTGGCACAATTGAAATGCCTATAGGCAGGGATAAAAAAGACCGTCAAAAAATGGCGGTTGTTAAGGAAGGTAAACCAGCGGTTACTCACTTCCAAGTTTTAGAGAGATTTAAAGACCACACTTTAGTGAAGTGCCAACTCGTATCCGGTCGTACTCATCAAATCCGTGTGCATATGTCCGCGATTGGTCATCCTGTTGAAGGAGATCAATTATATGCTGGTAAGAACTACGATAAGATTTATAAAAACGGTCAATTACTCGTCGCGTTTAAGTTAAAACTTATCCATCCAACCACAAAGAAAGAAATGGTCTTCAATATTGACCTTCCAGATTACTTCCAAAAGGTCTTAGAAACATTAAGATAAAAGAATACCCAGCAAAAGCTGGGTTTTTTCTATTCTACGACTTCTTTATAATTCGCAAAGTGCTTTTTAGCAATCTTATTGAATTCATCCATGCCGTATTTCCTTATGAATTTTTTAGAAAACTCATTAACTTTAGAGGACGCTCCAAATGGGAAAGTCATTTTATACTTCTTTTCTAAGGCTTCTTTTTCTAATAAGAAGGCATATCTAGCGATACAACTTGCTAAAGCAACACATGGATAATATGATTCACCTTTGGTTTTGAAAGTGATATTTAAAACTTTTTGTTCTTTAGGGTCGTTTAGATAACCAAAGTATTTAGATTCCGCGACAAATTGATCCACAAAGACATTCTTAGTGTCTGGGAATTTCTTAAACATATTAAGTAACGCTCGATTGTGCATTTTAGCCTTAATCGAATTAAGATTCTCGCCTTGTTCAATAAGTTCGTTATAGTGCTCATTTGGTAGGGCTAGTTTAGAAACAAAGAATTTCTTAAGTAAAAGTGGGGCGATTTCCATAATCTTTTCATCGGTAAGTTTCTTACTATCTTTAACACCAAAGTCCTCTAATTGTTTGAGGTCTTTGCCACGAACAAACGCGGCGACCACAATCACAGGAAGCAAGAAATCACCAACACCGACTTCGTCGCTACCGATTTGATTATCTTTACAAAGCCAGCCACCGTTAATCGCAGCTTTTGCTTCTTTTGCTTCCGCTTCAATGTTCCATTTCTTAGCCTCAGTTAAAGCACCGTCTCCAGAGAAGACAACTTTATGCTTATTCTTTTTATCACGGTAAATGGTAATGATGACGCCTGAATAATCGGCTTGGAATACAATGTATTCACCATTATTAAGCTTTTGATAGGCTAAATAAAAAGCCATCAATTCATCAGCTTTTTCGCTAGTAATTGGAAATGATACAATCTCTTTGCTCATGAAATAATGATAACACGTTTTTACTTATATAAAATTAATTTTATTAATGATAGAATAATCATATGCAAAACATTTACGAAACATTTGAGTTTAATAAAATTAAAGAGCACTTATTAGAATACGCTAAAACGGAATTAGCCAAAGTCTATATCAATGAACTAAAGATGTTTGAAACTCCTAACGAAGTGAAAAATGCTTTAGAGGATCTTAGAGAAATCAGTTCCATTATCGTAAGATTTGGTCCTTTACCAATCCATAATTCCGCTAACGCACTAGTGTTAATTGATTTAGCCAAGAAAACAGGTCTATTAACTCCACGCGATTTATCCTTAATCGCTGAAGATGTTTTAACTATTGGCAAAATCTCTGCTTTTCTTAAGAAAATAGATGCCTTATATCCTCGAGTTAATCAAATGACTGAAGGATTTATTGACTTATCTAACTTAGAAAAAGAAATCCATAGAGTTATCACTAACTCATTAACAGTGGCAGACAATGCTTCTCCTGATTTAAATCAAATTAGAAAATCTCTTAAGAAAGCGGAAGCAAACTTACAAAGTAAGATTGCCTCTTTAGCGTTCGCGTATGGCAAATATTTAAATGATGATAACATCACCATTAGAGATGGTCACTTTGTCTTACCAGTCAAGACTGTCGATAAGAGTAAAGTTAACGGTATCGTCTACGATGTCAGTGATAGTGGTAATACCACCTTCATCGAACCTTTAGAAATCGTCCAAATAAATAACGAAATTACCGCGCTTAAAGTGCAAGAAAACGAAGAGATTAGAAGAATCTTAAAAGCTTTAACCGCTTTAGTGCTCCTTCAAGAAGGAGAAATCATCACTAATAACAAGATTATTGCAAAATTAGACTTCTTAAGCGCGAAAGCCTTATATGCTGGTGAGATTAACGCCGATATCGCGGAAATTAGTGATAAACAAGAAATCTACTTAGAGTCCGCTAGACATCCATTAATTGACCCTAAAAAAGTGGTGGCTAATTCTTTTGAATTAAACGAGCAAGAGCCAATCATTATTATTTCTGGTCCTAACGCTGGTGGTAAAACCGTTTCTTTGAAAACCGTTGGTTTATTAACTCTTATGCATCAATCAGGTTTAGCCTTACCAGTTAGAAAAGCTAAAGTTGGCTATTTTAAACATATTTTCATTGATATCGGTGATAACCAATCATTATCTGATAACTTATCAACCTTCTCCGCGCATATTAGCCAAATTGGCGAAATCATTCATGCCGTCGGTGGCAAAGACTTAGTCTTACTTGATGAACTTGGTACCGGTACTGACCCTAAAGAAGGTGAAGCTTTAGCCGTAGAAGTCACTAAATACCTAGAAAACAAGCACGCTTTAGCGATGATTTCCTCGCACTTTGCGGCGATGAAAGAATATGCCTTCTTAAGCAAGAACATCGCTAATGCATCAATGATCTTTGACGAAGAGAATCTCTCTCCAACATATCGCTTTAAGCAAGGTGTCCCTGGTAAAAGCTATGCTTTAGAGGTTGCATCTCGTTATGGCATTGATAAAGAAATCATTAATAAAGCCCATGAATTCTTGAAGAGTCATGAGACCAATGACGTTGGAGAACTTTTAGATATTCTTCAAAAGAAAGTCGAAGAAGCTAATAAGCTTCAAGATGAACTTGATAGAAAACAAGCGGAATTAGAAAAGCGTGAAAAGAAACTTACTAATGAGGAAGAACTCTTTGAGACAAGAAAAGAAAACATGCTCAAAGATGTTAAAGAAGAAAAAGCGGAACTCATTGAAAACGCTAAAAAAGAAATCTCTGATATCATCAGTAAGATGCACAACTCTGATATGCGCGTTCACGAAGTGATCGAACTTAAAAAAGAACTTGAAGAGTTAGAAGAAAAGGAAGAAGAAGTCGTTTATAACGAAGATATCGCGATTAACGATTATGTTTCTATTCCAAGCATGAATATCTATGGTCGTGTCATGCGTATGAAAGGTAACAAAGCCCATATCGGCAGTGATGGTGGCTTAGCCTTTGATGTCGATAAAAATAAATTACATAAAGTTGCTCAACCTAAAGTGGGTACCTCTAAAGTGAAGAAAACTAACTACGATTTAGCGATTAACACTAAAGTGGGTATTGAATTAAACCTCATTGGTATGCGTGTTGAAGAAGCGAAAAACGCTTTGATTAAATACTTAGATAACTGTCGTTTGAAACACTTAAGCCAAGTCCGTATTATCCATGGTTTTGGTAGTGGCGCTCTCCGTAATATGGTGAGAAGTTATTTAGATACACAAAAAGACCTGACTCATCGTCCGGGCGGTGAACACGAAGGTGGTGGAGGTTGCACAGTCGTGCTCTTTAAATAATGAAAGAGAGAATTAAGTCATGTATTAATAACCTTAAGCATCTCCCTGGTGTTTATTTAATGCATGATAAAGATGATAAAATCATCTATATTGGCAAAGCCAAAGACCTCTATAAAAGAGTGAGCCAATACTTCTTAAGACCACAAGTCGGTAAAGTCGCGAAGATGGCCTTTGAAGCGGAATACTTTGAAACAATCATCACGAATAATGAGAAAGAAGCACTCATCCTTGAGATGAATCTCATCCAAACTCATTATCCTAAATTTAATATTTTATTAAAGGATGGCAGTCATTACCCATATATCGCTTTAAGAAAAGATGGCTATCCATACTTACAAATCAAAAGAAACACTAAAGATAAGAAATACGATTACTTCGGTCCTTTCCCAAGAAGCACTAGTGCCTATGAAACTATCGACTTACTTAATAAGATATTTCCATTAAGGAAATGTAATAAGATTCCTAATACAGCATGTCTATATTATCATCTAGGCCAGTGCTTAGCCCCTTGCATCAATGAAATTCCTAAACAAACAGAAGATGACTTACGCGAGAAGGTCAAATCCTTTATGCGTGGTAATAACGCTGATGTGAAAAGAGAACTCACTAATAAGATGCTCCAAGCCTCTGAGAAGATGGACTATGAAGCCGCGAATGACTATAAAAATGTTTTAGAAGCGATTAATCACATCAACATTCCACAGAATATGGAGAATAACGATAAAAAAGACCGCGATATTTTCGCGTTTTCCTCTAGAGAGGGTTATTTATCGTTAGCGGTCCTTTTGTTCCGTAGAGGCACTCTTTTGGATAAAAAAGTCTATATCGTCGAAGAGTTTGATAATAACGAAGAACAAGTCGCCGATTTAATCTTGCAGTTCTATCAAAACGTCCCTCTTCCTCAAGAAGTAGTCATTAATAACGAAACAGTCGTGGACTTACTGAGCGATTTAATCGATCCAACTGTTTATAGTGTCACTAAAGGCAAGATTCATGACCTTATTTTAACTGCAAAGCAAAATGCGAATAACGCTTTAGATGAATACTTCTTATCTAGTAAACTAGATAGTGATAAATTAGCGTTATTGGAAGAGTTAGGAAGAATCATCCATATTGACACTCCATATCGAATCGAATTATTTGATAACTCACATTTACAAGGTTCTAATCCAGTGGGTGCGGCGGTGGTCTTTGTTAACGGTGAACCAGCGAAGAAGCTATACCGAAAGTATCATATTGAGCATGATGAGGCTAGAGACGACCTCAAGTCCATGGAAGAAATCGTCTATAGAAGATATAAACGTCTTAAAGACGAAGGACAAGATTTACCTAACTTAATTCTTGTCGATGGTGGTCTTAACCAAATCAAAGCCGCAGACACCGCCCTTAAGAAAGCGGAAGTATCTATAAATCTATTCGGTCTTGTTAAAAATAACAAACACCAAACCGCTGGATTAATGGATATTGAAGGCAATGTCTATGATATTGAAAATAAGAACATTTTCTTCATGCTCACAAGAATGCAAGATGAAGTTCATCGCTTTGCGATCACTTTCCATCAATCCTTAAGAAATAAGAAAATGAAATCCTCAATCCTTGATGATATCAAAGGCTTAGGAGATAAGCGCAAAGAGTTAATCAATAAAGCTTATCCAGATATCACTTTGTTAAAAGAAGCAACGATTGAAGAGTTGAGTCAGCTCCTTCCTAAAGAAGTAGCGGAAGCCTTATATATGAAACTTCGTTACTAATTACTTGCAAACAAGAGAAGTTTTATTTAATATAATTATCGCTGACATGCGCTTGTAGCTCAGTTGGATAGAGCAACAGCCTTCTAAGCTGTGGGTCAGGCGTTCGAGTCGCCTCAAGCGTGCCATTAAGAAAAATACAGTCCGTTAAGGGCTGTTTTTCTTTTCTAAAATTAATTTATAAATTTGAGCAGTTTTCTATTTTTCACTCGTCTTATTGTATGAAGCCCCCTCGAAAGGATAATATATTTAAAAGGAGATGTGCGTATGAAAAAAATATTGAACAAATCAATCTTAATTGCTAGCTTACTAGGTGCCTTAATTATCACTGGTTGTAAGGATTTACCTTTTAATTCCATCGGTAGTGGCACTGATGATACAAGTAGCGCCTCTTCTTCAGTTGATAATTGCATCTCCTATCAAGGAGAAACTCTTAACGGAGTGACTACTATTTTAGGACTTGGTCAAGCCTGCCCAGTTGAAGGTCTCGCATTTAAAGTAGAAAGTCTCAACCAAGAATTCTTATTAAAAGAAAACGATCTATATGTTAAAGACGCAGATAGATGTTTCCTTTCTTTTGTCACTACACTTTATTTAGCGGACGCGAACAATGATGGCTATCTCGATTTCATTTTTACCAGTTTAGGCTACCGTTCAATGCAAAACGCTGGTGCTTGGGTTGGTGTATATGACTATAAGAATTCCCAATATATTTATCGTTTAGATGATCCAAATGAATTTGATTATCGCGTCTATCTTAATGAGAACAACTTTGTTGTCGAACAGGCTAGTGGTGATTACTGGAATTCTAATAACGTCCTTGAAAGAGGCCGTTTAGTAGGTAAGGGAACCCTAGATTTTAGTGGTGAGCAGATAACCACTAAATGGCAAAATTTCCTCAATATCGATTCATATGATTTTAATGTCACAATCCCAAACTCTTCTCGTACACCAGTGACCCTAAAAGCGGGTGAAAATAATACATTTATCGTGGAACACGCTAGTGTTGATAATGCGTACTGCATTACCACTAATATAAAAAGAAATAATGGTAACTATGGTGACCTCACTAGTGATTTACCAGTTGGCTATCGTTTAAACGGTGATTATCGCTTAATCCAAGCGGCCGCAAGCAACAAACAAGATAATGTCATTATTACTTTAGATACAAATAAACTTGCTTATAACGAACGTGAAGTCGCGACAGTGGAAGTCTGTGTCTCTGGTTATATTTATAAAATCATCTTTGCCTTCGACACTCTTGAACATGATCCTAACCATATATCTTTAATGGAAACCTTAGGATGGAGTTTCCCAAGATCTCATCTTCTTGAATTCACTCGTGAATATATTCCTGGCCCAGATAATGATCCGTCTACAGAAGAAGAAAATCCATTTTTGACTGTTAGCACCGTCACCGTGGATAATAATCGTGAAGCCGTTGAAGAAAGCTATAAGATATTAGAGGCTAAAGTCGTAGAAATCGATCCTGCTTTAGTGAACACCGCCAGAAAACCATATACCTATATCTTTAAGACTAGAAACGCAGCTTATTCATTCACCAGTCAAGGTTCTTATATAAAATATAACAATTCATATTATTTAATGGTTTATGCCGAAAACTACTCATATGCTTTTGGTGTTGGCACTGCCTATTTGCGCTTTAGAGATAACCGCACTGAAATAAGAGTGGAAGCTTATGTTCCTGGCTTAGAATCTCAAGTCATTCAAAACGCGACTGATATCATTTTCAAATTGACTAACATCAGCAATCATGATGAAGTCATAAGATATCAACAAAATGCTTCCTACACATTCAATATTGCCGGTAATCAGTTCTACATCATCGATGCTAAAACGATGCTCCATAATAGTGGGAAATACGATGTAGTAAGCGAAGCTGATTTCTCTCAACTATTTCCAATAAAATAAGCAACAAAAAAAGCCACATCACTGAACTAGTCAACAAAAAGTAGACAGTTCAAAAAAAGCATCAATACCCCATGTCAGATTTATACTGATGTGGGGTTTTATATTTAAG
>JBGUMU010000042.1:0-19654 GCA_045116995.1 Bacilli bacterium | reverse complement strand
AGTCGCTGGACAAGAACATATCGTCAAGACTTTAAAGAACGCTTTGGCGACCAGAAAGTTAGCTCACGCCTACCTATTCGCAGGCCCACGCGGTACAGGTAAAACCACGATGGCTAAATTGTTAGCGAAAGCTCTTAACTGCGACGAAGGTATTGGCTGTCAGTGTAACGAATGTAAAAACTGTAAAGCAATTATCGATGGCACTCATCCTGATGTTATCGAACTCGACGCTGCGAGCAATAACGGTGTTGATGAAATCAGAGAGTTAATTGATAAAGTTAAATACGGCACAATCTTAGGTCGTTATAAAGTTTATATTATCGACGAAGTTCATATGCTCTCAACAGGCGCTTTTAACGCTTTGTTAAAGACTTTAGAAGAGCCACCAGAACACGTTATCTTTATTTTAGCCACAACTGAACCACATAAAATCCTTCCTACTATTCTTTCTCGTTGTCAAAGATATGACTTCACCAAATTAAGTGATGATGATATCAACAACAGATTAAAAAGTGTTTTAGAAAAAGAAGGTATTGCCTACAACGAAGAAGCTATTAAGATCATCATCTCTCTTGCAGATGGTGGTATGCGTGATGCTTTATCAATCTTAGATCAAGTCTTAGCCTATTCCGGTAACAAGCTTGAAGTTCAAGACATCTTAGATATCTTCGCTCTTGAATCTAAAGAGGAGAAAATAGCCTTATTAAATTCCATTATTAGTAAGGATGTTTCTGACGTCTTACAAAGAATTAATCGTTATGTTTCTTTAGGCACAGATATCAAGAGATTAACCGATGACTTATTATTAATATTAAAGGATATATTGATTTATCAATCTTCTCGTAATGTTAACTGTTTAGAAATCTTAACAGAACAAGAAGCCGCTTCATTCTTTAAAGGTCTTGATATTGATGAAACATTAAAGATGATTGATATCATTATGGCCGCACAAAAGGACTATAAAACTGTTAACTCAATCATTCCACTTTTCGAAGTCACAATTCTCAAATTAGTGGCCACCAAAAAAGATGGTTCAGTTAATGTCGCTCAGCCAAAACCAGTGGAACCCGTATATGAAAAACCTGCTCCAGCACCTACTCCAAAGCCAGTTGCTCCACAACCAAAAGTTGAACCTGCTCCAGCACCAAAACAAGAAGAGATTATGTCCCTACTTGATCAACCTGAGACAGAGCCAGAACCAGTGGCACCAGAAATCGTTCTTTCTAAAAACGTTTTGACAATTAAGAACACTAGAAAAGATGGCTCATTCTTTATTGATGATGCCTTAATGCTTGATCTCATGGTTATTTCAAAGAAAGATATTAAGAACGCCTTAATCGATAACTGGTCTTCAATCAAAAGATTGATTGCTCATCCAGAATTAGGTAGAGCAGCGACAATGTTAGCGGATGGCCGTCCATTAGTTGCCTCACCTAAGGTGCTCGTGGTTGAATATCAATTCCCAAGCATTGCAGAAAAAGCCAACTTATTGGAAAACCAGGAAGCCATTCAAAACGTCATTGAATCGGTCTTCAATAAGAAGATGTTTGTCTACGCTGTTAGTAGAAAAGACTCTATCAGATGGCAACAAAATTACATGAATAGTTATCAACTTGGTAAGTTACCAAAACCAGATACAATCAACATAGAATTCGAAGGAGAATAAATACTATGAACATGCAACAAATGATGGCGCAAGCCCAAAGGATGCAAAGAGAACTTAGAAAAGCACAAGCCGAATTAGCACAAAAAGAATTCAAAGTCGCTAAAGGTGGCGCTGTGACAGTTACTGTTCTCGGTAATAAGGAAATCAAAGCTATCGAAATCGATAACGACGCCTTTGATCCAGAAAACAAAGAAATGATTCAAGATATGATTGCTTTAGCAATCAATGAAGCAATGGCTAAAATCGATGAAGAAAGTGAAGCCATTAACGAACGTATTACCGGTCAACCTGGAGGTTTCGGTTTCTAATTATGGAAAAGTTAAAGGCTCTTATTCGTTTAGAAGAATCTTTAGCTAAGTTACCAAGTGTTGGTCGTCGTAGCGCTGAACGTATGGCGTATGCGATGCTTAACATGGAGGATGATGATTTAACTGAGTTTTCTGATGCGATTAAAAACCTTAAACAATCCATACACGTCTGCCCTATTTGTGGTTTTTTAACCGAGGGTGAAAAGTGCGTTATTTGTGACGATAAGGAACGTGATCAAGATACCTTAATGATTGTCTCTTTCCCAAAAGATGTCATCGCATTTGAAAACGCTGAATACTATCGTGGTTTGTACCACGTCTTAAACGGGGTTATCTCTTTAAGTAAAGGTAATGGCGTGGATGATTTAAACATCACCTCATTATTAAAGAGATTAGACGAACACCACTTCAAAGAAGTGATTGTCGCCACTAACCCAACAATTGAAGGGGAAACTACTGCTCTATATATTGCTAAGTTAATCGAAGACAAAGTCGATGTTGTCACTAGATTAGCCTATGGCTTACAAATGGGTGGTAATTTAGATTACACTGACGCTTTAACACTATCTAAAGCAGTCGAAGGAAGAAGAAAACTATAAGAGGGAGCCAATTATATGTTTATTACTCTTGAAGGACCAGAAGGTTCTGGAAAAACAACTGCCGTTAACTACGCTGTTAACAAATTAGAGGAGATGGGATATCAAATTGTCCGTACTCGTGAACCAGGCGGCACTCCAATTGCCGAACAAATCCGCAACGTTATTTTAGACAAAGCCAATACCGCGATGGATAAAAGAACAGAAGCCCTTCTTTATGCCGCTTCAAGAAGACAACATCTTGTTGAAAAGGTTTGGCCTGCGTTAAAAGAAGGCAAAATTGTTATTTGCGACCGTTATTTAGATTCTTCTTTAGCCTATCAAGGTGGCGCCAGAGGTTTAGGCGTTGATAACGTCTTAAACATCAATATGTTTGCCACTGAAGGCACATTCCCAGACTTAACTCTTTTATTCGACATTGAACCAGAAATTGGCTTAGCAAGAATCGCTGCTAATGCGAATAGAGAAGTTAATCGTTTAGATTTAGAAAAATTAGAATTCCATAAAACTGTTAGAAACACATTTTTGGAATTAGCGAAGCGTTATCCAGAACGTTTCGTCATTATAGACGCTAGCAAGAGTCAAGAGGAAGTGGCTAAAGCCACTCTTGATGTGATGCTATCAAGAATATGCAAGTAGAGAAATACCTTAAGAAATATCAACCAGTTATTTATCAAACCTTTGTTAATTCACTTCAAAAAGGTCAACTTTCTCACGCCTATCTCATCTCCGGCACTAATGGTTCTCCACTTTTAGATATAGCCAAGTTTTTTGCTAAATCAATCTTATGTGATGATCCATCTCCACTAGCGTGTAATTCTTGCATTACTTGCTTACGAGTAGATGATGATAACTACCCTGACTTTTTCGTTTTTGATGGTAGTAAATCCACGATTAAAAAAGACGCTGTTACCACGATTGAAAGTTCTTTTGAAAAGAAAGCTTTTGAAAACAAAGGTATCAGAATATACATTCTCCACCTCATTGAAAATATGACCGTTGAGGCCATTAATAGCATTCTTAAATTCTTAGAAGAACCGGGGCAACAAATCTATGCTTTCTTAACCACGAATAATGAGAATAGTATTTTGCCTACCATTATTTCTAGATGCCAAGTTTTAAGAATGAAATTAATCGATAAGAATATCGTCATTAATGATGCAGTCTCCTTTGGAGTGGATAAAAAAGACGCCGAATTATTATCGTATTTTTATAACGATGGTGAGCTCATCAAAGAAATCATTGATGACCAAGAAAATAACGAAGTATTCTTCACCGCGAAGAAGTGTTTTGAAGAAACAATTCAAGTAATGGATGAAAGTGATAAAGATGCACTTATCTATTACGTTCAAGGCAATATCTCAAACCAAATTAAGAGCAAAGAAGCTTGCCGTTATTTCATCAACATGCTTGTCATGGCCTTTGAAGATATGATTGCTATTTCTAATGAAAAGCAACCATTTTTAGAAAGTTATGCTACAATATTAGAACATCTGTCCAAGAAACTTTCTCATATTAGTGAAAGTTTGATTGAATTATTAAGATGTGCGACTGCAATCAACACAAACGTCAATATCACACTACTTATTGACCACGTGTTTTATACCATTACCAAAGAGGACTAATATATGCCAAAAATTGAAGATAATAACCATACACAAATTACTGATCAAAAACACGACTATTCACATTTCGTTGGTGTGAAATTCTTAAACACTCCTCGTGCTTACTTTTTTGGCACTACTGATAATAACTATGCTCTTGGTGATAAAGTCGTTGTTGAAACTGTTAGAGGTATGGAATTAGGTACCATTGCTATTGAACCAATTTCCATTGATAAATATGGTAACGGTTTATTCTTAAAACCAATCCTTAGAAAAGCCACTGATGTGGATATCCGTTTAGCGGAAATCAACCAAAAAGACGCAGTATATGCATTAGAAATCTGCCAAGTTGAATCCAAAAAGCTCAACTTAGATATGAACTTAATTTCTTGCGAATATACCCTTGATAAGTCCAAAGTCATCTTCTCCTATTTAGCGGATGACCGTGTTGACTTCCGTGAATTATTAAAAGTCTTAGCCTCACGCTTAAGAACCAGAATCGAATTAAGACAAATCGGTTCTCGTGATAAAGCCAAAATGATTGGTGGTCTTGGTGTGTGTGGTTTACCTCTTTGCTGTTCCACATTCTTAAATGAATTCGATGGTATTTCTATTAATAGAGCTAAGAATCAAATGCTCGCCATTAACATTCCTAAGTTAAGTGGACAATGCGGCAAATTAATCTGCTGCTTAAAGTATGAAGATGATGCTTATACCGAAGAAAGAAAGAAATTCCCAGAATTAGGTAGTAAAGCCTTTATCGACAAAGTCGAATATACAGTCACTAATATCAATATTCTTTCTCGTGTTGTTAAAATTGAAAACGAAGAAGATATTAAGTTCCTTCCTTTGGAAGATTTCTATAAACAAGTTGGCGCTAATAGGGTGAAAGAGAAACGCTATGAAAAGAAGTAAATCCTACGATAAAAACAATTTGCTCCTTTATCTAATTGCAACTCCTATCGGTAATCTAAAAGAATTCTCGCCTCGAGCAATTGAAATCGTTAGTGAAGCCGATATTGTAGCGGCTGAAGATACACGTAATGCTTACGATTTGTTAGCCCGTTTTAACATTAAGAAAGAATTATATTCTTTAAGAGAACATAACGAAAAGGAAGCAAGTAAACACCTTGTTTCTTTAATTCAAGCTGGTAAAAAGGTTGTTTATATGTCTGATGCTGGTTATCCAGGCATTAGTGATCCAGGCTACTTATTAGTGCAAGAATTAATCGCTAACGATATCTGTGTTTCCACTATTTCTGGTTCATCCGCTTTTATCAATGCTCTCGTGGCATCTGGACTAGAAACCAAACACTTTTTCTTCTATGGATTCTTATCCGCGAAAGATAACGAAGCCAAGGAAGAGATTAATAATTTAAAAGCTCTTAGAAACACACTTATTTTCTATGAGGCTCCTCATAGAGTGATGAGAACTTTTAACTTATTAAAGGAAGGTTTAGGAAATCGTAAAGCTTGTTTAGCTAGAGAATTAACAAAACTTAACGAAGAATACATTCGCGGCACCCTTGAAGAGCTCTGCACTTTAGAAGAAGAGACTCTTAAAGGTGAAATGGTTATTATCGTCGAAGGAAATAACCAAGAAGTCCTTATTAATGACGAGGAAATTATGGCCCGTGTCGCTTATTTTACTAATTTAGGTCTCTCACAGAAAGACGCAGTCAACGTTGTTAGTGAAGAATTCAAAATCAACAAGAATTACATCAAAAAACTACTATTTTAAATTGTATGGATATCGTATTTGCTAAAGATAAAAACAAAAAGCCAAATCCATTTTTAGAATTATGGAAAAAGCTCGTTACAAAAGTTAAGAACATTCATTTTTCTAATGCCTTCTATTACTTTCTAATTCTTATCGCTATTAGCATTGGTTTTTATATGTTGATGCTCGTACAAAACGAGTTTTCTTTGGCCTATGGTGGTGACTATAGTGCCCAATATATCCCTATGGGATACCATATTTGGGATTATTATCATGATTGGATTAAAACTGGTCACTTCACCTTATTTGATCCAGAACTATATTTAGGTGCCAACTCATTTGGTTCTAATGCTTATTATGGTTTATTCTCACCATTTAATATCATTATTGTCATTCTTCCGAGAGTGATGGTTCCTCAAAGTGTCGCAATTGCCTCAATGATTAAACTTGCTTGTGCAGGTTTATTCTTCTCACTTTATGTAAAGAAAGCTTTTAAAGTAAAAGAATCCGTTTCATTTATATGCGGTATCGCTTATGCCTTCTGTGGTTGGGGTGCCTTCTACCTTTGGTATAACAACTATCAAGATATCTTAGTCTTCTTACCACTTGTTTTATGGGGCATTGAAAATACGCTTCAAGAAGAAAGACCATGGTTATTAGCGTTAGGCGTTTGTTTGCTTGCTATTTGTAACTATGTCTTAATGGTTCCTTATCTTATTACCACTTTCTTCTATGCGATGTTCCGTTTCTTCCAAAGAATTAGACAAAACACCGCAGTTAAGAACCTTAGATTATTAGGTTTAGGTTTTGCGGGATATGCAATTGGCTTAATGATGGCCGCACTTGTATTCGTACCTGCCTTTATGGCCACAATGACTTCTCCAAAACTTGATGGTTATTCATATTTTGGCGAACTTAAAAAGTTATTAGTGGCAAAAGATTTCAAAGGCTTCTTTGAATTGTTATTCTCTTGGAAAAAGGCACCTGACCAACATGGCCGTGTCTATGATACTCGTGTTTGGTATCCAATTATCGAATTTTTCTTCCCAACCACTACTTGTCGCTCTCTTCCAACATTAGAGTTATACAGTTGGGACTTTGATGATATCGCTGTTTCTTTATGGTGCTATGTGCCATTTATCATGTTCTTAGTGCCTGCTTTAATTCAATCTGGTAAAGAAAAGAAATGGTCTCATTACATCGCTTTAGCGTTGATTCTTTTATCATTATTCACTCCTTTCATGTATTTCTTAACCATGGGTATGACAAATGCCTATGCGAGATGGACATTAATCGTTCCCGCTGTTTTAATTGCCTATGTTGGTGTTTATTTAGATAAGATTCCTAACGTCGCTAAATGGCACATCCATGTCGGTTATGCTTTTGCCTTAACTGGTATCATCGCTTCTTGGATTTTAACTGAAAAATTAGCAGTAAAAGATCCTAACAGTAGCGGTCAATTAATCTATCGTTTTGTTGAAGGTGATTTTAATTTCACAACTTTAGCGTTCATCCTTGAACTTGCGTACACCACAATTGTTTATATCGTCTTACTCTTATTGCAAAATAAGAAAGCCTTCCATGTAGTTGTCACTGCAATTGTTTCTGTTGAAGCTATTGCGGTTGGTAACTTTGTTACCTGTGGTCATGGCTATGATGGTGGTCATAACAATGGCTACGCCACTAACGAAAGATTTAGAAAAGTTTTAACACAAGTCCAAAAGACTGATAAATCATTCTATAGAATGTATACCTCTATCGGTGATGCTTGGAGTATTAATAACAGTTTTATTAACGGTTATAACTCCACATCTTTCTTCCACTCCTTATATAACTTTGAAGTCGATGATTTCACCATGTGGACTGGTTTAAGAGACGGCCATAAAGCGGTCGCCGGTAGCTATCGTGGTAAATATCAAGATTTAGACAATTTGCTCGGTATTAAATACTACTTCATCAGCAAAAATAAGAGTATGTATGACAACATCGAAAAATACAATGAAGGCGGTTATATCGCTAACGTCCCTTATGATTTTGATGAAATGGAAGCTTTAGAGACCGACGAATACAAGGTTTATCAAAACAAAAATCTTAATGGTTTCGGCCATGCCTTCGATACCGTTTATAACGGTGAATTAGCGGATTTTTCTGCAAGATTTGACGTTACTTGTGTTAAGAACGCTGTTAGTCTTTCTACCGCAGCAATGTTATCAGAAGAAGACGCTGAAGAAGTCAAGGTGGACGGTATCAACGTCATCACTGAAAAACCAGCAATTAATTCTATTAAAGCCATGTATAAAGGTATGGATTATAAACATAACGTTTATCATGTTAATGATTACGCTAAATTCTATCCATTTGAAAAGATTCCAACCATTGATACAGACTTCCAACCAATTAGTAATTATGAAGATGGCGAAACCATGAAATATTTCGCAATGTATACTCCTACTAGTGATGGCCAACCATTATTTAAAACAGGTACAACTTTATATATTCGCGCTCCATTCTCTGGCTCTAGAAAATACAATTTCTACTTCATCGATCAAGATAACAAAATCTTCATGATGGACGCTCACGATGATGATACAAGCGATAATACCGCTTATATGCGTGGCTTCTACGTGAAGAAAGATTGCTACAAACTTGCGGTATGTGGCAAGTATTTCGAAAGTTTCACTTCCGATAGTAACGTTCGTCTCTATTACGAAGATGTCGGTGATTATCGCACTAGATGGGATAAGTTAAACGCTAATCCAGTAACTGACGTTAAATACAGTGCGGATAAGTTCACATTTAAGACAAATTACGATTCAAATAAACTTGTTGTTTCCTATGTCGCATTTGATGCTGGTTGGAAAATTAAAGCCACTAATAATGAGACAGGCAAAACCGAAGAAATTAAAACATATAACGCTAACGGAGGCTTTGTTTCTTTCCTAGCGAAACCTGGTAACTACTCATATGAAATGGTCTATAAGACACCATATTTGAATATTTCTTATCTTGCTTCAGCGGCCGCGGTGATGGGATTCTGTGTCTCATTACTTGGCTACCATATCTATCAAGAAAAGAAGAAAACCCACTATTTCTACCCATCATATAGAGAAAATCTATAATTATTTTCTCTTGCAATTATTAGGTGCTCTCTACTAAGATAGTAAAGGTTTTTTCAAGGAGGCCTCACTTATGAATATTCGTAACATTGCAATCATCGCCCACGTTGACCATGGTAAAACCACATTAGTTGACCAACTTTTAAAATCCTCTGGAACCTTCCGTGATAACGAAGAAGTTAATGAAAGAGCGATGGATAGTAACGATATTGAAAGAGAAAGAGGCATTACCATCCTTGCCAAGACAACTTCCATTATTTATAAAGGCACAAAAATCAACATTCTTGATACTCCAGGACACGCTGACTTCGGTGGTGAAGTTGAAAGAATTATGAACATGGTTGATGGCTGCTTATTATTAGTCGATGCTTTCGAAGGCACCATGCCACAAACAAGATTCGTTTTAAAGAAAGCCTTACAAGCTCACATCAAACCAATCGTTGTTATTAACAAAGTTGATAGAAACAACATTGATATCGAACGTACACTTGATGAAGTCTTAGAGCTCTTCATTGAATTAGGCGCTCCTGATGAATTCTTAGAATTCCCAGTCATCTATACTTCTGGTTTAAAAGGTACATCCTCTTTAGAGGCTAATGTTTCCACTCAAAAGCCAGGTATGGAGCCAGTGTTAGATACCATTATTAAAGAAATTCCTGCTCCACAAGCGGATGTTAACGCTCCACTTCAATTACAAGTCGCCTTACTCGACTATAACGACTTCGTCGGTAGAATTGGCTTAGGCACTATTAAGAAAGGTACCATTCACGTTAACGATAACGTCACCGTTGCTAGATTAGATGGAACAACCACTAATTTCAGAGTGATGAAGTTATTCGGTTATCAAGGCTTAAAGAGATTAGAAATCGAAGAAGCTTCTGCTGGTGAAATCGTCGCTGTCGCAGGTTTAACTGACATTAACGTTGGTGAAACTATCGGTGCCTTCAATAACGTTGATCCATTACCTCCAATTAGACTTGATGAACCAACCTTACAAATGACATTTGGCACCAATTCTTCTCCATTATCTGGTCAAGACGGTAAATTATTAACCGCGAGAAAGATTGAGGAAAGATTATTTAGAGAAACACAAAAAGACGTTGCTCTTAAAGTCGAAAGAATTCCAAATAAAGAATCCTGGGTTGTCTCTGGTAGAGGTGAATTACACTTATCCATCTTAATTGAAAATATGAGACGTGAAGGCTTCGAATTAGAAGTTAGTAAACCACAAGTCATCATCAAAGAAATTGATGGTGAAAGATGTGAACCATATGAAGACTTATTAATCGATGTTCCAAATGAATATGTCGGTGACATTATGATGTCATTAGGTAATAGAAACGCTGAACTCGTTAATATGGACGCTAGAGAAACAGTCACTATTCTCCAATACGTCATTCCCTCCCGTGGTTTATTAGGCTTTATGACCAATTTCATGACCTTAACCAAAGGTTATGGCATTATCTCTCATACATATAAGGAATATCGCCCAGTTTCAGGCGCTAGCTTAGGTGAAAGACAAATCGGCGTCTTAGTGGCCACCGAAACAGGTCAAGCCACTCCATACGCCATTGAACACGTCGAAGAAAGAGGCACAATGTTCATTGAACCAGGTGTCATGGTTTATGAAGGTATGATTATCGGTGAAAACCGTTATGATATCGACCTCGCCGTTAACTGTGTTCTTAAAAAGAACTTAACTAACGTCAGAAGTGCTACTAAAGATAATACTGTTGTCTTAAAGACACCACGTAAGATGTCCTTAGAAGCTTGCTTAGACTATATCAATAGTGATGAACTCGTTGAAATCACACCATCCACCTATAGAATGAGAAAGAAAATCCTCAATACAGCGGAACGTAAGAAATACGATTCCCACGTGAGAAGAGGTGAAATCTAAAAAAGAAAGGGCTTAATAAGCCCTTTTATTTTTCTTCTTGTTGGAACAATAACTTAATATTCTTATATGGTCCGAATAAGGTGATGATATCGCCTTTTTTAATCACTGTATCTTTATCAGCGAATAGGTATTCATCTTTTCTTTTAATAACCACAATATTAATGAAATATTGATCGGTTAAGTGACTATCTTTAATCTTTTTATCTTTTAATTCTTCTGGTACTTCATCCACACTGACTTCCATTAAGGCGTTGCCACCATAGTTATTAAGAAGTTGCATTTCATTTGTTTTATCAACAACAATTGTTTTCTTGCCATTCACACTGTTAATGAAAGCTTCTTTGATGTCGTTGATATAACCATAAATGACTAAAATATCACCTTTGCGGAACATGGTGTCTTTAGTGACATCCACCATTCTTTTGCCTCTCTTAATAGAAAGGATATTGACGACGTATTTCTTGGTTAATTTCATTTCAAACAAAGACACACCATCCGCGAATTCTGGAAGTTTATTTAATAAGACTTCGCAAATAGCGTTCTTACCATAGAAATCTAAGACAGTAATGATGTTACTATGTCTATTACGTTTAGAAGCACTGATGGCAATGTTTTCTAACAATCTTTGGAAGCGTTTATTGATACCTGGGATTTTAATCACTAAAACAAGCAAGAAGATGAATAAAGAAACATAGAACACAATGAAATACCATTCAGTGAATGTTCTAGCTTCTAAGGTCTTATCTAAAACGTTAATAATTTGAATAACAACGTTAATGACTAAACCCATGATGACGACAGAGAAGATATGGCCTGTATACATACAAGTAACAGCGATTCTTCTTCTACGGTCATCATTAGTGATAAGCTCACTCTCTTGAGTGGTGAAACCAGTACTAGTAAATAATGAAGCAACTTGAAGTTTAATCTTTTTAGTGGCTAATCCAGTTAACTTAAACGCAACGGAAAACACTTCAATCATAAACATATAGATTGCAGCGACCGCGAGTGTTAATGAAATAGCTAACCAAACATTCATATATCTATTTTACCTATTTGTTATCAAATAATGTGCCAAATTCTTTTGGCGTTGGAGCGGTAAACTTCATAAGCTTACCAGTAAATGGATGAATAAGGTCTAATTCATAAGCATGTAAGCCTAATCTTTTGATTGGATTTGCAGGTTTTCCATACTTATCATCACCGATAATATAATGACCCATCTCGCCTAAATGGACACGAATCTGGTTTTTTCTACCAGTATCAATATTTACATCAAGTAAGGAATATGTGCCATTAGTTTTCATAACTTTATAGTGAGTAATAGCAAGTTGACCATCCCCTGCTTTCTTAGAAGAATACATGAGGTTTTGGCTATTCTTTTTAAGGTAGGATTTAATCGTGCCACTACTTTTTTCCATGACACCTTCTACGATTGCATAATAGCCACGTTTTTTAATAAGATCATTCCACTTATCTTGAAGGGCTTGTTGAATCTTCACGTTTTTAGCGATCATAAAGACACCTGAAGTATCTTCATCTAATCTATGGACCACGAAAACACGGTTATGTTTATCTTTTTGTTGCACATAGTCAGATAGCATACGATAGGCAGTGGATGATTTCTCGTTATCTGACGCTATAGAAAGTAAACCGCTTGGTTTATTAATGACGATGATGTCATCATCTTCATAAATGATTGGGAGTCTACTTCTCGTTTTCTTTTTAATTGGGGAATTGGAAATAATAATTGTGTCTTCTGGATATAATTTGAAATTAAATTGACTAACAGGCGCTCCATCGATAGAAACACGATGCGAAGATAATAAAGATTTCACAGAGTTACGAGATTGGCTCTTAAAAGTTTCTAAAAGAAACTCTAAAAGCTCACATTCATTTGTGACTTTATATTCCTTTAGATTGTTGTAATTCTTCTTAATAGGCGCTTTTTCGCGTGCTTTATTTCTGTTAGTTGGTTTCTTCATACCTACATTATATACGCGAGCAACAAAAAAGGCACCTAATTAAGGCGCCTTTATAAGTTATCTTGTTAGATTATTTACCATCGCCTTCGAAACGGGTAACTTCTTTACCACGGCAGAAGGTTGCGATGATGCCTGGGCCACATGTTGTACCAACGATTGGTCCAATTGGGATAATTTCACATTTAACTTTAAGTTCTTCTTCAATTCTGTGTTTGAGTAATAATGCACGATCCATGCAGTCACCTTGACCGACATAGATAGCGTCAGTATCTTCTGTCATATTTTCTTTAGCTGCTTCGAAGATAGCGTTTAATGAAGCTTTTGTGCCTTTAACTTTTTCGACTGTTAAGTTATTACCTTCTCTATCAGAGATAAAGATTGGTTTAACACCGATGATGTTACCAAAGAAGGCAGCGGTACCCTTAATACGGCCAGCAGCCTTTAAATAAGTTAAAGTATCAACGGTCGCGAAGAATTGATAGAAATAACGTCTTTCCAAAGCCCATTTTTCTAATTCTTCAATTGATAAACCTTCTTGTTGCTTTTTAGCAGCGTCAATTGCTAAAAGACCTAAAGCGAAACTAGATGTTAATGTTTCAACACCAATCATCTTACGTTCTGGGAATTCTTCCAATAATTGTTCTCTAGCAAGCATGAAAAGGTTTAAAGAACCTGTTAATTTGTGGGAGCAGGCAAGATAGATAACATCGATGCCCTTTTCAAAAAGTGGACGAACTTTATTGAGAACTTCTTCTAAAGAAACTTGAGTTGTTTTAACTTTCTTTCCTTGTTTGAGCCAACCATAGAATTCATCACAGGAATAGTCTTTCCAGTCAATATCAGCGCGATATTCAACACCATCAACGACTAAACCAAAATAGAAGTATTCAAGGTTGTGTTGTTTTCTAAGTTCTGGAGTTAAATCAGAACTAGAGTCGGTAAAAATTTGATATTTTGCCATAAAATAGCCTCCGATACCTTGTATTTTTACAAATAAAAAAGGTAATGACTAGCATTAAGTTATTACCTCGTAATTACAAATAGTTTACAGTTGTAACATTTGTGATTAAGCCCCATCAATATTGGTGTCACAAATATTCCTGTGGCTATCACGTTTTCTTTCTCTCTCACGTTCGCGAAGCATGTCAATGTCTTCGCCAGTGAAGTATCTGCTTCTTCTTTTGCGTCTTCTAGATGTATATTCGTCCATACTATAGTCTCGATTCCACGAATTCTCTAAATTCTTCGACTTCATTAATGGTGTTTAACTTCGCCATAAAGAAGCGATCGCCCATCGCCCCACTTAAGACGTGTGGGTAATAACCGTCTGCGGATAATTGATTACGATATTTAGCGAAGATTTCACTATCACTATGTTGATACCAAACGCCATTTCTTCTAGAAGCGCATGCGGCATAGTATTTAGTCATATTCAAATCTTGTCTATTTTCATCAAACGCCATAACGTCCGCCCAGATTTGATAGCAGTTAACGGATTGTGAGAAGTTAATTAAATCAGGAGTAAATCCACCCGCTGGTCTCATGTTAGTTTCAAGAGCGACAATATCACCTTTTCGACCGACATTTTTCGCTGCTTTACTTAACCTAAAAAACTCAAGATGGAAGAATCTCTTTTTAACGCCAAAAGCCTTAACAACGTTTTGACCGATTTCTAATAAATCATTCGGTACTTTCTTAAGTGTGTAATAGAAGAGATCTTTTCCTTGCTTAACAACATCTGCGACAGAAGGTGGGAAGAAGTTCGAAGCACAGAAAACAACGTTGCTATTGCTATCACATATGCCATCAAATGAAATAATGTCGCCAAATAAGAATTGTTCACAAATGTATGTGATCCATGGTTCTTTCGTCGCAAAGAAATTATCTAATTCTTCTTCATTATCAATTTTATAGTCACCAGCGGCACCGACACCGATATCTGGTTTGATAAAAATAGGATAACCTACTTTATCTACAAAGTCTAAAACTGATTTTTTATCGGTAACCATCACAAAATCAGCGACTCTAGCGCCGCCTTTGCGATAGTATTCTTTCATTAATGATTTGTGCTGCCAGTACTTTAATTCTTCTGGTCTAACACCATTTGGAATATTAAAAATTTGTCTAAGTTCAGCATCTCTACTGAGCCAATATTCGTTATTACTTTCAAGGTAATCTATTTGGCCATAGCGGTCAGTGAATAATTGAACAGCAGCCTTTTGCTCTTCAAAGTTTTCCAAACTACTACAGCAGTAATAGTCATCTAAGCAGCTCTTAAGTTCCCATGACAAACGTTCATATGGACAGTCGCCCACACCCAAGACGCGGAAGCCGTTAATCTTTAAGGCTTCTGCAAACATGTAGTAAGTGTCTGGAAAGTTTGGGGAAATTAAGACAAAGTTTTGCATAGTTACCTCTTGAACAATTTATTAATCGCTTTATTGAGTGGGTTCAATCTTGGATAAATCTTCAAGTAGATTTCCTTATAGATTTGATCGTATCTCTTGTGATTTTCCATGTTAGGTTTGAACACAGTGGAGATGTTGGTCATATGGGCGACTGCCTCATGCACGTCTTTGAATTCACCAACTGCGGTGAATGTCGCAATAGCAGCGCCTAATGATGTTGATTCAATTGTTTGCACTCTAGCGATTTCTAAGCCGAAGATATCCGCGGTAATTTGACAGATCTCATCACTCAGTGATCCACCACCAGAGATTCTTAATGATTTAACTTTTTGTTTTTGTGCTTTTTGAATGCTTTCTAAGCCCTCACGTAAGGCGAACGCAATGCCTTCTACGATTGCACGATAGATGTGCTTACGTGTATGGACACTAGAGTAGCCAATCATCGCACCTTTTGCTAAAGGTCTCGCTAAGCCTGGTCCCCAATATGGTTGGAGGATTAAGCCATCAGAGCCAACATCAACGTCGTTGATCCATTGGTCGAGAATCGCTTCAATTGGTTTTTCTTTCTCTTTGGCTTCTTTTTCTAATTCGCTAGCGAATTCACTGGCGAACCATCTGAGCATCCAATACCCGCGATAGATTTGCACGTCTAGGTTATATAGGCCTGGGACCGCAGCAGCGTAGGCAGGCAAGAATGGTTCTGGTTCATGATATTTTGGGTTACTGACTTCAATTGTGCACGCTGTACCATATGAGAGCGCACCAATATCAGGCGTAAGGCAACCTAAGCCGATTGTTTCACAACCTTTATCACTACCAGTAGAAATTAATTTAAGTCCTCTTGGTAAACCACATTCTTTAGCGATTTCATCAGATAAACGTCCAATGACTTCGCCTGGTTTTACAACACGTGGGAGCATACGTTGCGGAATACCGAAGATTCTGCCTTTCATTGCTCCTTCTTTGTACCACTCTGACTTCTTGTAATAGAGTGGGTAGTGACCAGTTAAGCCACCAGGAGAATCCGCTAACTCACCAGTTAAGCGGTAATTAATGTATGTGGAAATATTTACATACTTTTTGGTTTTAGCCCAGACTTCTGGTTCGTTTTCTTTAATCCAGTGAGCCATTGTGCGGGTACGGTTCATATCGACAGTATCTTTCATACCAACGAGTTTGAATAAGAAACGATGGAAAGCAGGGAGTTTTTCCTTAGCCTCCGCTAAACGTTGGTCCATCCATAAGATGACTGGTCTTAGTGGTTTATTGTTTTCATCTAATAAAACAGCGGAATCTCTAAATGTGGTAACGGTCATACCAACAATATCATCAAAGTTCTCAACACATTCTTTGCTGAGTTTCTTAAGACATTCGACTAAATTATCCCAATAGAAATCCGCGAATTGCTCTGCATAACCAGTTTTTAGAGCAAAAGAGACAGGTTCATAAGCTTTTTTTGATAGATATACTATTTCACCAGACTTATTGATTAAAGCGGTTCTGACAGATTGTGTTCCAAAGTCTAGTGTTAGTACTAATGGATTGTTATTCATGTTTTTTTCTCCTAAAAACGATTAGGTCCATTCTTTCTTTATAGTTTATACGAAAAAAGTCCAAGAAACACTTTTTTTGCAAAAAAAGTATGCACAACTGCGTATGTGTGATAATATTTAAGCGCTGTGAGGAGACTCACAAAGACCTGCAGGAGGATTATTATGGCAGAAAAGAAATATGTCTACCCTTTCGATGAAGCCTATGGTTTAGGAAAAGAATTATTAGGCGGTAAGGGTGCCGGCTTAGCGGAAATGAGCCACATTGGTGTCCCAGTTCCAGAAGGTTTTACAATCACAACTGAAGCATGCACACTTTACTATGAAAGTGGTAAAGAAATCCCAGCATTTGTCGTCGATCAAATTTTCGAAGCTGTTAAAGGTATCGAAAAGAAAACAGGCAAGACATTTGGTGGAGACAAGAACCCATTATTAGTGTCTGTGCGTTCTGGCGCGAGAGTCAGTATGCCAGGTATGATGGATACCATCTTAAATTTAGGTTTAAACGAAACAACATGTGCCGCGATTGCTAGAGAAACAAACAACGAACGTTTCGCAATGGATAGCTATCGTCGTTTCATTCTTATGTTCACAAACATCGCAAAAGGTCACCCACGTGATGACATGGACAAGATGTTAGATGACTTAAAGAAAGCAAATGGCTACAAATTAGATACAGAAGTCACTGCTGAACAATTAAAAGAATTAGTGGCTAAATACAAAGAATACTACAAAAAGACATTCGGTGAAGAATTCCCAACTGATCCAAAAGTTCAATTAATGGAAGCTGTCGCAGCCGTCTTTAGAAGCTGGGACAACCCAAGAGCGAACGTTTACCGTATGATGAACAACATCCCATATTCTTGGGGTACTGCTGTTAACGTTCAATCCATGGCCTTTGGTAACAAGGGTGAAACATCTGGTACAGGTGTTGCGTTCTCACGTAACCCAGGTACAGGTGAAAAAGTCATCTCCGCTGAATACTTACCAAACGCTCAAGGTGAAGACGTCGTCGCGGGTATCCGTACACCTCTCCACATCGATGAATTAAAAGCTCGTATGCCAGAAGTTTACGAACAATTCGTCAAGACCATTAAATTAATGGAAAACCACTACCGTGATATGCAAGATATGGAATTCACCGTTGAAGACGGTAAATTATACTTCTTACAAACACGTAATGGTAAGAGAACCCCAGCCGCCGCTTTAAAGATCGCTTGCGATTTAGTCGACGAAGGTTTAATCGATGAAAAAGAAGCTGTCTTAAGAATCGATCCAGTCAGCTTTGATAAATTATTATTACCAGGCTTTGATAAAGACGACTTAGCCAAGAAGACCGCTATCGCCGCTGGTTTACCAGCTGGTCCAGGTGCCGGTACAGGTAAAATCGCTTTCACTGCTGAAGAAGCTCAAGCCAGAAAGAACGCTGGTGAAAAAGTTATCTTAGCCAGAGCCGAAACATCTCCAGAAGATATCGTTGGTATGGTTGCCGCTCAAGGTATCCTTACAATGCGTGGTGGTATGACATCACACGCCGCTGTCGTTGCCCGTGGTATGGGTAAATGCTGCGTCTGTGGTTGCGCTGCCGCTGTTATCGATGAAGAAAAACGTACAATCACCATTGGTGATAAAGTCTACACAGATAAGGACACATTATCCTTAGATGGTAGTACAGGTAAAGTCTACGAAGGTGAAATCAAGACAGTTGAACCAGACTTAACCGCTGGTTACTTCGGTAGATTAATGGGTTGGGTTGACCAATATAGAGCCCTCAAAGTTAGAACAAACGCTGATACACCAAGAGATGCTAAACAAGCTAAGATCTTCGGTGCTGAAGGTATCGGTCTCTGCCGTACTGAACACATGTTCTTCGCTAAAGACAGAATCTTCTCTATGAGAAAGATGATTCTTGCTGACAAAGTCGAAGACCGTGAAAAAGCTTTAGCGGAAATCGAACCAATGCAACAAGCTGACTTCGAAGCCCTCTATGAAACAATGTTACCATTCAACGTTAACGTTCGTTTATTAGACCCACCACTACATGAATTCTTACCACAAGAAGAAGAACTCATTAAAGAATTAGCTGACGCTCTCGGCTTAACCGTCGAAGACGTCAAAGATAGAATTGCTGAACTCCACGAAGCTAACCCAATGATGGGTCACCGTGGTTGCCGTTTAGCGGTCACATATCCAGAAATTTGCAGAATGCAAACAACTGCGATTATCAAAGCCGCTATCAACGTCAGCAAGAAGACCGGTACATTAGTGCAACCAGAAATCATGGTTCCATTAGTACTCGAAGAAAAAGAATTAGCCTTCGTTAAGAAGATTATCTGCGAAACCGCTGATAAGTTAATCGCTGATTCCGGCTTAGCAATGCAATACCACGTTGGTACCATGATTGAAATTCCACGTGCGGCATTACTCGCTGATGAAATCGCTAAAGACGCTGAATTCTTCAGCTTTGGTACAAACGACTTAACACAAATGACATTTGGTTTCTCTCGTGATGACGCCGGAAAATTCTTACCAGCTTATTACGAAACAAAGATCTTTGAAGAAGATCCATTCAAGACCTTAGACCAAAACGGTGTTGGTAAATTAGTCCAATTAGCCGTTAAGTTAGGCCGTGGCACCCGCCCAGACCTCCACGTTGGTGTCTGTGGTGAAACAGGTGGCGATGCAAAATCTATCGAATTCTATCACAAAGTCGGTTTGGACTATGTCTCCTGCTCTCCATTCCGTGTGCCAGTCGCTAGATTAGCCGCTGCTCAAGCCAATATCAAAAACCCAAGAAAGTA
>JBGUMU010000041.1:0-6248 GCA_045116995.1 Bacilli bacterium | reverse complement strand
TAGGATATCTATTAGAGAAATGAAAAGGTTACTGAAGTACATTGCTAGAAAAGCTAAAAAGAGAACCGAATTCGAACAAAGTGAAGAATATCTCTTCTTTTTAGAAAACCGTCATTATTTAACTAGAATTCCTCGCTTCGTTTCATTCTATGAACCAGGCGATGAACCATTTAACGTCATTAGAGCGAATGTCATTTTATATGGCTACATCAATAAGATGGCAATGGAAAATGAAGTTGAAAGTCTGAAGGGCTATATCAACACTAACAATAAAAATAACCACGCTAATTTCGTGAAATCATTCCATGAAATCATTTCTGAACAACCATATTATCAAGAAGGTCAAAAGAAGATTTACATCCCATTCTTTACTCGTTCATTGAATCAAATTTATTTTGATGAACCTGAAAAGTTATTAACCTCTCCTTACGCTGGTTTAAAGGATAGATTCCAAGATACAGTTGTGGATCCTTTTGATACCTATGGTAGTGAATTATATAACTCCCATTTCTCAAGACTTGTTAAGGTCAAACAAGAAGATAAAGAAACAGCCTTTTTCCATTACGATACCAATACCATCTACTTTGTTAATGAACAAGGTAGATTAGATGGTACAGTAGTGTTATTTGATAGATACTTACGTCGCCCTTCCTATTCGCACATGCTAGAAAGAATTAGACCAGTCGTGGATGCTTATTTCAATTTTGATAGAGAAGGTTTTATTAACGCTTTATACGATAATGGCTTTATTTCTAACCACTTATTACACTTAATTAGATTCCACGATTGGGCGAAACTATGAAAACATTCTCCACATATAACCTTGGCTGTAAAGTAAACGCTTATGAATTAAGCGCTATTTCGTCATTGCTAATTAAAGATGGCTTCAAAGAAGATAATGAACACCCAGATGTAGTCATTATCAATACTTGCTCAGTAACCGCGACCGCGGATCAAAAGAGTCGTCAACATATCCGTAAAATGCAAAAGCTATTCCCTAACGCTGTGATTGCAGTGATGGGTTGCTATGCACAAGGAAACTACAAGTTTATCGAGGAAGAGATTAAACCTACAATTCTTTTAGGTACATCTCATCGTAAAGATGTCGTTGAACTCATAAAGCGAGCTTTAAATGACCATGAATATAAAACTCTTATTGAAGAGAATACAAGACAATTTGAATACGAAGAATTAGGCATCACCTCTTATAGTGAAAACGTCAGAGCGTTCCTTAAGATTCAAGATGGCTGTAATAACTTCTGTACATACTGCATTGTCCCTTATAGACGTGGCAAAATGCGTTCTAGACAAAAAGAAAACGTTATTAACGAGGCTAAATATCTTGTAGAACAAGGTTATCAAGAAATTGTTCTTTCTGGTATCCATGTCGGTGGCTATGGTCAAGATTTAAAAGACTGCTCATTCTCTGATTTGGTTGAAGAGCTTAGCAATATTCCAAATCTTAAGAGCTTAAGAATCTCCTCAATCGAGGAAAGTGAAATTGATAACAAGTTAATCAATTTGATTAAAACAAAAGATAACTTAGCCAAGCATTTACACATCCCACTTCAAAGTGGCTCCAATCATGTTCTTAAGATGATGAACCGTAAATACACTAGAGAACAGTTCATCTCACGTATCAAAGAAATTAAAGCGCAAATTCCAAACGTGATGATCTCTGGTGACGTTATCGTTGGCTTCCCTCAAGAAACAGAGGAAGACTTTATGGATACATACAATCTTTGCAAGGAGTGCTTTGATATGCTGCACGTGTTCCCATATAGCCAACGCCCAGGCACATTCGCAGCCAGGATGGAAGGCCAAATCTCTCCTGATGTGAAGAAGGATAGAAGTAGACGTTTATTAGCGTTAGGGGATGAACTATACGCTGCATACGCAAATAAGTTTATCGGTCAAGAAGTAACCGTTTTAATTGAGAAATACGATGAAAAACAACAAGCATATGTTGGTCATACCACTAATTATTTAGAGGTCAAGATTCCTATGGAATCTAAAGTTGGTGAATATAAGACAGTAAAACTACAAAAAGACATGATATAATCTAAATAAATTACGATAATTTAGAAGATGTCTAAAAACGTATTGACTAAATAGTACTATTTATATATACTAATTCCCGTTGCTAAGGAGGAAGACACTATGGCCGTCCCACAAAGAAGAATTAGTAAAACAAGAAAAAGATTAAGAAGAACACATTTCAAGTTAAACGTTACAGGTTTAGTTACATGCCCACAATGTGGTGCTATGATCAAAGCTCACCATGTTTGCCCAAAATGTGGTTACTATGCTGGTAAAGCCGTTCTCGTTAACGGTAAACTCGTTAAAGAAGAAAAACCAGCTCCAGCTAAAAAGCCAGCCAAAAAAGCCGCTAAGAAAGCTGAAAAGTAATTATTCTTAACAATTTATAAGATAAGTCCTTAACTGGACTTTTTCTTTTTGTGTTATAATGAATTGCTTACAAAAGGAGCATATAGACAATGCAATACAATAAACTTATTGATCATACTTTATTAAAGCAAGATGCCCAACCAGAACAAATCGTTAAACTTTGTGAAGAAGCAAAGCAATTCGATTTCATGTCTGTTTGTGTTAATCCTGCTTATGTCCCATTAGCAGCCTCTTGCTTAGAAACAAGTGACGTTAAGGTTTGTACCGTTATTGGTTTCCCTCTTGGCATGAACTTAACCAAGACAAAAGTAGAAGAAGCTGTTTTAGCGGTCAAGCAAGGCGCTGATGAAGTTGATATGGTTATCAATGTTGGTATGTTAAAAGCCGGTAATGATGACTATGTCAGAGAAGAAATCAGAGAAATCAAACAAGCAGTCGGTCATAACATTATCTTAAAAGTTATTATTGAAACATGCTTATTAAGTAACGATGAAATCGTTCGTGCTTGTAAAGCCGCTAAAGAAGCTGGTGCAGACTTCGTTAAGACAAGCACAGGTTTCTCAACTGGTGGTGCCACTGTTGAAGCAGTGAGACTCATGAGAGAAACAGTTGGCCCAGAAATGGGTGTCAAAGCCAGTGGTGGTGTTCGTACACACGAAGACCTCATTGCCATGGTGGAAGCGGGTGCTAACCGCATCGGCACTTCTAGTGGTGCGAAAATTATTTAATAATAATACTTGCATTAATTAGACTACTTTGTAATAATAGACACGTTGCGAATAGCTTCAAGGAGGTGAATATACATGCCAAAGACTTCAGTTCGTGAAAACGAAACCTTAGATGATGCTCTTCGTAGATTCAAAAGACAAGTCAATAAAGCTGGTACCATCCAAGAAGCTCGTAAGAGAGAGTTCTTCTTAAAGAAATCCCTTAAGAGAAAAGTGAAGAGCGAAAACGCTCGTCGCAAAAACCGCAAGTAATTAATTGCCTGGACTAAACTCCGGGCGAGATCGCGGAGTAGAGCAGTGGTAGCTCGTCAGGCCCATAACCTGGAGGTCGCAGTGTTCAAATCCTGCCTCCGCAACCAATCGTTAACTACAGTTCTGATACATTCAGGACTGTTTTTTTAACTTTGGAATTTGGCTTAATGCAACAACGTGTTGCTTAGCACTCCTTACAGTAAATGTTATTATTTTAGTGACTTGAGGTGATTTTTATGGAAACAAGATTAGTACTACGGGAACTTAGAGTTAAAAATGGTTATTCACAAAAGGAATTAGCAGAAAAGGTTTTTGTTACTAGGCAAGCTGTGTCACGCTGGGAAGCGGGTGAAACAATGCCAAATACAGAAACTTTAAAACTGCTTTCAAAACTATATAACGTGTCAATCAATACACTTTTAGGTTCGCCTAATAAACTTATTTGCCAATGCTGTGGGATGCCGCTTGAAGATGAAATCATCGGAAGAAATAAAGATGGTTCAATGAATGAAGAGTATTGCAAGTGGTGTTATGCAGATGGCACTTATACATATAACGATATGGATGATTTAATTAATGTTTGTATTCCTCATATGGTTGCTCAAGGTTTTCCTGAAGAACAAGCAAAAGAGTATATGAGAGGTATGCTTCCAAATCTTAATTATTGGAAAAATCATAAAGAACTAAGCGATCATGGAAAATTCGATGCCTTTAAAAAACAATTAATCGAAGAAATTAATAATTTAAACATCGAAGGCATGCCAAAATTAGAAAGTCTAAGTGCACTTGTTGGAGCATATGTCAATCTCGAATATCGCTTACCTTCAGGTATGAAAGCCAAATTTTTAGATGATAATGTGACTTATTTAGGCAATCAACTTGAAGTAGATAATAATAGATGCTTTGGAATAGTGGCAAATGCTGAAATAATATTGATTTGCACATATGGTGTTGAAGGTGCGGATCCAGAATTAGTATTGTTTAAAAGAAGGCGTTAAGTGTGGGTGGTCCACAATTAGACAAAGTGGTCCATTGTATCATTTCCGGCCACTGCAACCAATCACATATTACAGTATCGATAAAAATCGGTACTGTTTTTTATTTATTATTGTAAAATAATTACATGAAGTCTTATATTTTTGTTCCTCTTGTGATTACCGCTCTTTCCGTAACTTCGTGTTTTCACGCTAATGAAGGGATTAGTGAACATCACGATATTGTGTATACAAACGAGATCATCGATAAAAAGGCTCTAGATGAGTACTTTTTAAATAATAATGATTTATATCCATCTTATGAAAAATTAAAAGAGAATTGCCCTGATTTATTAGACCATGTCAAATGCATTGAATCGGCAGGAGGCTTTTACGCTTCTGGTTTATCAATGTTTCGCTTTTCATCAACCGGCAATGGCTTTTTAGATGGAGAAACTTTTTTGCTACATAAATGTTATGATGGTGATTATTACTTCCAATTAGGAGAAGCTTTTGGTGGCCACGGAGTTACTGATTTTGTAAGAAGACAAGGAGATACTGGTTTCTGGATTTTCTTCTTATATTCCTTTGGAAGTGGAATTCATCAAACTCGTGTCGGCGCTTATGAAATAGGACGCCACCGATTATATTCTTTTGATACTGTAAAATTAGAAGACCATAAGGATTTCACATTAGTGGTGGACGAGCAGGGGAACATTGATGTTTATGAAGCCACAATTGATGCGCAATATGATGAAAACAACTTCGTGACATTTAATACTGTTAAAGGCAAACTAGCTGTTGATAATGTTGATGATTATAAAAAGCAATTGATTTCAAAGTGACGCATTATGATAACTACAGTATCGAGAAATCGGTACTGTTTTTTTATTGACTTTTACAACGTAATGACTATGATTAAGTAAGAAAGGTAAGAAAAGTAAGAATATGAACAATAATAATCAAGACCGTTTCATTGTCAGTGTGAAAGTGGGACCTAAAGGTCAAATCACAATACCAAAAGAAGCCAGGGAAATGTTTGATATCAAAGAAGGCGAAACATTAATGGTTTTAGGTGATAAACAAAGAGGTATCGCTATATTAAAAGCGGATGCCTTCTATCATATCGCGGAGGACCAAATTAAATGAGTGACATATTAAGATTAGAAAATGTTAGAAAAACATATCCTTCTTTTACGTTAAAAGACGTTTCTTTTGAAGTTAAACCAGGACAAATAATGGGCTTTATCGGCCGTAATGGTGCGGGTAAAACCACAACTTTAAAATGCATTATGAATCTCATCCATTATGAAAGTGGAAAGATTTCCGCTTTTGAAACGGACATGAGTAAAAACGAACTAGAAAATAAGCAACGCATCGGTTTTGCTTTAAGCGAACTCAATTACTATCCAAATAAGACCATTCGCCAATTAATGAACGTTACTAAAAGGTTTTATAAGAAGTTCGATGAGAAGAAATTTAATGAAGCCTGCCTTTTATTTAACTTAAATATTGATAAGAAACTTGAAGAACTCAGTAGTGGTATGAAAGTTAAATATTCTGTGGCGATTGCTTTATCTCATCATGCAGAATTACTTATTTTAGATGAACCAACTTCTGGACTTGATCCAGTTTCAAGAGATGAAATCTTAGATATCTTTAGACAAATTGTCAAAAACAAAGATAGAGCGATTCTCTTCTCCACACATATCACCAGTGACTTAGATAAATGCGCTAGTGATATCACTTATATCCATAATGGAGAAATCATCTATACAGGCACCAAAAAAGACCTCATTGAACTAGTCAACGAAAAGTAGACAGTTCAAAAAAAGACTCAATACCCCATGTCAGTCTTATACTGATGTGGGGTTTTGTATTTAAG
>JBGUMU010000040.1:0-3292 GCA_045116995.1 Bacilli bacterium | reverse complement strand
CAAACTACATCGTAGTCCTGTGGGTATAAGAGGATGTTCTGTAAGAAAGCATCTGCGATGCAGTCCTTAACTACAATCTTCTTGCCGTTCTTAGGATTTACAAAGCTTACTACGCCCTTCTCATCCTTGGTTGCTCCATACTTCTCTTCAGCTAACTTGTAGCCCCAGTTCTTGAAGGCACCTTCGGTGAACTTCATGATGTTACCCTTGTGTACAATGGTAACTGACTTTCTGTCGTGATCAATTGCATACTCGAAAGCTGCCTTGATTAAGCGCTCGGTGCCCTGCTTTGACATTGGCTTTACGCCGATACCGCAGTCAGTATTGAAACGGATCTTCTTAACCCCCATCTCCTGCTCTAAGAAGTTGATTAACTTCTGAGCGCCTTCTGAATTAGCCTCCCACTCGATACCAGCATAAATATCTTCAGCATTCTCACGGAAGATTACAGTATCAACAAGCTCTGGGTGCTTAACTGGTGAAGGAACACCGTTGAAGTATCTTACAGGACGCAGACAGATGTATAAATCCAGAGTCTGACGAAGAGCTACATTTAAAGAACGGATACCGCCACCTACTGGAGTGGTTAATGGGCCCTTGATAGCTACGTGATACTTTCTGATGAAATCAAAAGTCTCATCTGGTAACCAGGTGTTGTCACCATAAACTTCTACTGATCTGCCACCGGCATAGATTTCCATCCAGGAAATTTTCTTCTGACCGTTGTAGGCCTTGGCAACAGCAGCATCAACAACCTTCTGCATTACAGGGGTAATATCGGCACCGATACCGTCACCACGAATGAAAGGAACAACAGGATTAGCAGGAACTACTAACTTGCCGTTTGCATCAATCTCAATGGCACTGCCTTCTGCTGGTACAACAACCTTACTTGTAAACATCTGATTCTCCAATTAGGTTAAACAAAATTTTCTACTATTGTATGTCAAATTATGTTCATTCGCTATCTTAATAAGCATATTCATAGCAGTTACGCATCAAAATGTAGGTCTTTTAGCCCCTATCCTCGTACCAAAGTCATAATCGTATTATAGTATTTACCTCACTCGCTATAATACAGCGAATTTACCTCACGTTACACTCTACCTTCCATCCCCACTAAATACGGATTTTAAAGCCATCTATTCGTGTTTTTTTACCTACAAAAATACTTGCTTTATGTATTATATTATACTATAATACACGCATTATGAAACTTGAATTATTACCAGATTTTGCCAAGCCTTTTAAAACTAAAGGCTTTGATGTCAGACTAGTTAAGAATAGCTATCAGCTCTTTAGAGTTACCTCTAAAAGAGTTGAGGGTAAGAAGCATCCTGTCCTTTCACAGGAATACATAGGTACCATTGATCCTGTTAAAGGTCTATTACCTAAGAAGGTGTTAGTTAAGGCAGGGGCTAATGATGCTTTAGTCGAATACGGGCTTAGTTACTTTATGTACAAGCGTTTTAATAGAGAGCTAAATCGCTCTCTATTCAACGCAGGTGGTAATGTAACTCCTCTTATCAAACTTGCCATCATTAAGTTCATATATGGGCACTGTGAGGAGCGTTTTCTAAAGTTATCTTACCTAGGTAGAGACTTTGACTTTTTACCATCATATTCACAACCATCCTACCTAAAGCGTATTGATAGGCTAGTAGCTAAGATACAACAGCTCTTTACTCTTTTAGTCCCTAATCATGCTGATAGGGATTATCTAATTGCTTTACTGCGTGACATAAAGATTAGTAATTCAGTTTCATCACCTGCCATTGATTACTCAGACGATATAAAAGCCATTTTTATTAAATACGGGATTAAGTATGAATAACACCAAAGAGTTACAAGACAGCCTACAAGAAGTATCCGTGGTGATGCGTGGGTTAAAGCAGAAAATTCCTTCTAATAAAAAGTTTATTAAAACTCTTTTACACATTTTTTGCGGAGTTTCTGACTTTAGACAACCTGCTAAGATTAAATATCGTTTGGAAAATATCCTTTGCATGTTTTTACTCATTGCCTTAAGGGGCAGATTTACCTCATTTCTTGCAGCTAGTGAATACATCAAATATAAGGCTGACTACTTTAAAAAGTTTGGGCTTTTAGATCCTAAAGAAATCCCTTCTCACGATACTTTAAGACGCATATTTATGAACATCGATGCTAATGAGCTTCGTGATTGTTTAATCAATAGGATAGGTACCCTTATTAAGAAAATCGTTGATAAAGGCTCTGATGGTAAGACTAAAAAAATAAGATTGTTAAGTGGTGATGGTAAGACCTTTAATGGCTCAGGAAGAAAAGGCAATAAAGCTAAAAACACCTGCGATAAACGCAATTGCAATGTATTCAATTTTTTCGATGCCTCTAGTGCTTTATGCCATGCAGTAATTCCTTTAGACGACAAGGATTCTGAGATCCCAACCTTTCAAAAAGTACTGAACAAATTTAATCTCAAAGACACCATGATTACAGCCGATGCTCTGCATTGCCAAAGGAAAACAGTAGAGATTATTAACAAGAAAGGTGGATTGTACTGCATCAAAGTTAAGGACAATCAACCAGGCTTTAAGCAGCACATCATTGATGTTATAAAGCTTAATCAAAGCAAATGTGTTCGTATGAGCTTTAATAACTGCGACTACGAGATTTTTATCATTGATTATAAGACTAATGAGCTTGATTTCCCTGGTGCTAAAGCTTACATCAGGATGAATAGCCATAAGCGCAAAGATCAGGCTGATTACAATCCTGAAGATCAGTACTTTGTGTCATCAGCTGATAATCCACAACTTATTATGGAGGCGATTGATAATCGCTGGGCTATTGAATCTGGTTTACACTGGTGGAAGGATGATTTCCTAAAAGAGGATGAGTGTATCTTTACCGATAAAAACGCCATCAAGGTTATGGCTACCTTAAATAACATTGCCTACGGCATTTATAGATTAGGTGCAGCTATATTCAATGATCACAAAATGTCTGCTACTAGAATTCAATTCCAAGATGAACCTGAGAAGTTACTTGAAAAGCTTGTTCCTCTCATGGAAAAACAGAACCTCACCATGCTCCTAAAGCAAAACATGAGAGGCGGTAGAAAGAAAAACTCTAAGTAAATTAGTTTCCCTAAAGTAAAACCTAAAATTGAAAGGCTGTCGATGTTTTTACATGTCGACAGCCTTTTTTAATGTACGTTTTAACTTTTTACGATTTTTTTAATTTACCAAGATCAAAAAAGCGTTGTTTTAGCCATTCTTTAAAAAATTATTTTATTCATGCGTACCTGCTA
>JBGUMU010000039.1:0-1913 GCA_045116995.1 Bacilli bacterium | reverse complement strand
CTAGAAAAGCTGCGGAAACCGCTTTAAAGATGTTAACTGCTGCTGAATGTCCAAGTGGCGTTATGCCAGTTGTTATCGGTAATGGTTGGGGTGGCGTCTTATTCCATGAATCTTGTGGTCACCCATTAGAAGCAAGCGCAGTCGCTAAAGGCTTATCTTGTTTCTCAGAAAATAAGATTGGTGATTATATTGCTTCTCCAATCGTCAGTGCAGTGGACGATTCCACTATTCCTGGTGAATGGGGTTCAATCGATATCGATGATGAAGGCAATTTAGGTAGCAAGAGATTACTTATTAAAAACGGTAAACTCAACGACTATATGATTGATGACTTAAATGGTCGCCGTATGGAAAGAAATGGTAACGGTGCTTGCCGTAGACAAAACTATCGTTTTATTCCAACATCTCGTATGTCTAATACCTATATCTGTAATGGTAAGAGCACACCAGAAGAAATCATTAAAGCCACTAAATTAGGCTTATACGCTGTTGGTTTTAATGGTGGTTCTGTTGATCCAACTACTGGTGAATTCAACTTCGGTTGTTCAGAAGCTTATATCATTAGAGATGGTAAAATCGCTGAGCCAGTTAAAGGCGCAACCTTAATTGGCAAAGGCTTTGAAATCTTAAAGAAAATTGACATGATTGCTAACGACTTAGATTTAGCCCAAGGTATGTGTGGTGCTTCTTCTGGTTCTATTAGAACTAACGTTGGTCAACCAACATTAAGAGTTAGTGAAGTCACTGTCGGTGGTAGAGGAGGAGAATTAAAGTAATATGGGTAAATATGATAAGTTTTTTGCTTTAGCAAAAGAAGCCGGACTAGAACAAGTTGAACTCTCTATTTCCGAATTCCATAGTTTAAATATCTCCTTATTCCATGGAGAAGTCGATGAATATAAAGATAATAATGGCTACGCTATTGTGGCTAGAGGTATCTTAAATGGTAAATGTGGTTCTGCCTCATGTGACGTTTGGAATAAAGACAAAGCGGCTTGGTTAGTTAAAGAAATCGTCGCTAACGCCAAAGTCATTGAAAATGATGATCCTATCTTTATCTTCAAAGGTAGTGAAAAATACCACAAAGTTAATACCTATAATAAAGACTTAGAAAAAGTCTCCATCGATGAAAAGATGAAGAACCTCTATGCTTTAGAAAAAGCCTTAAAGGGTATTGATAAACGTATTGTTGAAGTAGCGGGTACTGAATATAGTGAATCCACTGAAAAGCATACATTAGTGAACTCTAATGGTCTTAACTTAGTGCAAAAAGCTAACTACTTCACATTTGTTGGACAATGCGTCGCTAAAGAAGGTGAACAAACAAAATCTGGTTATGATTTCTTCTTAGGCAATAAATTTGAACAATTCAATCCTGAAGAATTCGCTAAAAAGATTGTTAAATTAACTGTTGATCAATTAGGTGGTGAAGCCTGTGAATCTAACAAATATAAAGCAGCCTTGCATCCAGATGTTGTTACAAGCTTAATGAGAGCCTATATTGGCCACGCTAATGCTGAAGAAGTCCAAAAGAATTCTTCCTTGTTCATCGGTAAGATTGGCCAAAAGATTGCTTCAAGTAAAGTCACTATTGAAGATAAACCGCTTCAAAAGAATGTCTTTGCTAGATGGTTTGATGATGAAGGTGTTGCTACATACAATAAGCCAATCATCAAAAACGGTAAATTAGAAACATACTTATATAACTTAACCACTGCTGCTAAAGCAGGTGTACAAACAACCGGTAATGGTTATGGTGGCGGTTCTAAACGCGGTATTGCTTCTTCCTTCTTATCACTTAAACCAGGTAAGAAGTCATTAGAACAATTATTCGAAGAAGTTGGTAATGGTGTTTATATTACTGATGTTTCTGGTTTACACGCTGGACTTAATCCACAATCTGGTAACTTCTC
>JBGUMU010000038.1:0-2163 GCA_045116995.1 Bacilli bacterium | reverse complement strand
CAGTTTAGCCCAATCTTCCTGACCTACAAGATAACGAGCAATATCAGCACCAACAGCTGCGCCATATGTGCTCATAGGAATAGTTGTGGATTCACCAGCTCCAAGTCTTTGTAAACTACTTAATTGTTTAACATATATTATTCTTCTTCTTTTACAAACTCCCAATGATAACCATGGGTAGTTTTTCTATTTCCATAACACACCTGTAATATACCAGCACCATTAAAACCTAAAGCTTTACCAGCCTCGGTCACATTATCAAATATTTTATTTAATTCTACGCATAATACAGGTGTTAAATTTTTGTGTTTAGGGACAATACCTTTATGTTTTTCACTCATATTTTTTCTTGCTTCCTCAGTATGATGTTTACCATACATTCCATTATTTGAACCCATTATTTTCTTTTTAATATTAGGATTTGCCCATTGTTTGAGTGCATCCTGTTTTCTTCTTTCTCTTAAATTAGAATTATTATAAGATTGTTTAATAGATTCAGATAATTTCTTATTTGTCTCTTTTGACCTATAGTTAGTATCTTGCCCACCAGTTTTTAAATTATATCCTTTAGAATGGTCTAAAGTATCATACAATTCTATATAATATCTTTCTTTATCATCTAGCATTGAAATATCACATTCTTCAAGTATATAAAATTTAAAATCGTCTTCACCATGTTTATTCCATGCTTTTTGAAGATAGTCATTATCATGAATACCATTGTTCAATTCTGCTTTATGATGACACCATCTAGAATTTATATTTCTAGATTGACCTATATACTTCTTTTGAGTTGTTTTATTTTCAATGCAATATATTCCACACAATATATCCTTATACAAATAATCACCACACTTTATATAATATATACATATAAGAAGAATAATTTTAAGGGACGTTACCCCCTGTTGAATCATTAATAATTCCACAAACTTTCATTTGTGAACAGACTATATCTTCTTGTCTTTCAACAAGCGCACCACTTCCATTTAAGGGATTCTCACCCACACACTTGTGCCGTACTTCTATTGTTGTATTACTACAACCAAAGGAATAGTCGTTGAGCTTTACCCTGTTCGGGTCTTAGTTGCTGATTGTCCATTAAAGATACTTTCGTAATCAGTTGTGTTTAGGATTTAACCATGCACCATCCAATTAATTTTTTCTACTTTCGTAACCATCACGCTTATGCTTGTTTCATCATTACGTTGTGGTTTAATTGGCTTTAGGATTTTCCAGCAATTCAATGCGTTTTTTAACATACAATTTTCATTGTACGGACTCTAATTTACTCAAAGTCATGATGATGCCCAGAAACCTTACTTACAGCCAGAATAGTTTTATCTTCTGTATAAAACTCATTAGAATCACCAAGAGCAATATTACGATACTCAACGAAATCATTGAAGAAATCATTTGCCTGAAGACCAGTATTAACCTTCATATCAACCAGCTCTTCAATTACTTCAAAGAACTCTTCACCATGACGATTGAAAGCTCTCTTAATATCTCTCTTTGTAGGATTTTTAGAAGCGTCAAGACCAAGAACAGAGAAGATGATATTGCGCATCTTTGCTTCTGCTTCTTTCTTGTTTATTTTATTTCCTTCTTCATCACAAATGTCCAGACCATCACTAAGGTCAAACATCAGATTCTTAACAGAATCCCATTCATAACCATTCTCTCCACCAGAAAAGAGGTTATTTAAATGAGTTGTACTAAATTTCATAATAGCCATCTTACATTCCTCCTTTCTTTAAAAATTAAATAGTCAGTTTGCCAGTTGTTGCATTACAAGCAGTAATCGTAGCACCTACTGTAGGGGTAGCACTAAAGCAATCCTCAGAATACTCAAGGATATCGCCACGAATCAGAGTATAAGCTTTCGCTACTGTACCAGCAGGAAGATAGAAATTCTTCTCATCAGCAAACTTACGTGTGAAATTTTCAGCAATAATAACTGGCATATGAATGTACAGAACATCTGCACTAGCATCAACACTCTTTACTTCTACATACCAATTTCCATTAGTTGCCTGACCTTTAACTTCCAGTTCAAATGTAGGAGCAGCAGCTTCAGCATAACGGTCAAGTTCTTGCCATGCGCCACGACCAACAATTTTTCCATTCGGTGTATCATTTGTCAAAGTGATATTATAAATA
>JBGUMU010000037.1:0-4358 GCA_045116995.1 Bacilli bacterium | reverse complement strand
CAAAGCCGTTACTAGTTTCAGCGTTATTGCCGTCATAGCAAATAACACTATCTTTTAAGCCACCTGTTCTACGAACAATTGGTAATGTGCCATAACGTTGGGCAATCATTTGGCCTAAGCCACATGGTTCAAAAAGTGATGGCATGATGAAGAAGTCAGAGGCCGCATAGACTTTATGGGCTAAGTTATCACTATAGCCGATAAATAAACCAATACGGTCTGGATATCTTCTCTTTAATTCTTCCCATTTTTGTTCGTATTGTTTTTCACCACTACCGAGCATGAAGATATTCGCGCCTCTAGCGATTAATTCTTCAATCGCAGGGAAGATGATATCAAAACCTTTTTGCCAGGTAATACGTGTCACTAAAGAATATAAAGGAGCTTTAGGATTCTTAATGCCATATTGGTAGCATAAAGCTTCCTTATTAACTTTCTTACCACTGACTAAGTTCTTCGCTGTATATTCTTGAGCGATTTGTTTATCAGTTTCAGGATTAAACTCTAAATAATCGATACCGTTTAAGACACCAGAGAAATCCCATTCTCTATAACGTAAGACGTTATCTAAACCCATACCACCTTCCGGTGTTAAGAGTTCGAGATGATGGGTTGGGGAAACGGTTGTGATTTTATTAGAGTAAACAATACCCGCTTTTAAGGTGGAGACTTGATCTTTGAAACGGACAGAACCATTATCAAAGTATTCGTCTGTTAAGTTATAGAAATCACCTAAGGTGAACTTAGGCATTAAGCCTTGGAAAGCTGGATTATGGATAGTGAAAACAAATTTTGTTTTAGCGAATTTTTCTCTACATTCTTCATCCACGCGTAATAAGCATGGAAGCATGCCTGCTTGCCAGTCATGAACGTGCACGATGTCTGGACGGGAACGCTTGCTCAATAGGAACTGCTTGACCGCCATAGTGAAGAAAGCAAATCTTTCACCATCATCAAAGTCACCATAAATGTGACCTCTTTCGAAATATTGTTGGTTTTCAATAAAGTAATAATTGATACCTTCGTTTTCTAGTTGATAGACGTCGACATTTTGTTTTCTCCAAGACATATGTGTCTTCAAAGAAGCCGCTTTCTTAAGTGCTTTATCGGAGATTTGACGACGAATAGAATCATAGAAAGGTAAAAATACGGAGACGTCTTCCCCCATCTTGACTAGTTCTTTAGAAAGGGAATAAACGACATCAGCAAGACCACCCGTCTTACAGAAAGGACGAGCCTCACTAGCAACCATTACGATTTTCATGTTAGATATTAGCTCCAAAACTTATATACATGTAGTGATCTTCTTCACCAGCGACATCTCTAATTTCTTTGATTTGGACTTTCTTGTCCGCGACCACATATTGGAGATGACTACCTTTACCCACTTTAGTGCCACTGAAGAGGATGCAGTCTTTCACCACTGCGCCTTCTTCGACGACAACGTCACGGGAAAGGATGGAATTAATAACAGTACCCTTAATTGTGGAACCGTTAGATATGAATGAATTCTTTACTTCAGCATTACTACCATATAAGGCTGGAGGAGTATTGTGCGTAGTTGTATAAATCGGCCAATCTTCTTTGAAGAGTTGTTTTCTTACTTCATAAGATAATAATTCCATGGAGTATTTAACAAAGCAGTCAAAGTCTAAGATTGGAGCGACATAACCATCAAATGAGAAAGCATTGACTTCATATAAACCATTCGTGGCGCAGTAATTGACTAAGTCACGAATGTTAAATAAAGTGGAAATCTCTCTTGTCTTGTTAACAAGTTGACAGAATGTCTTATAGTTGAAGATAAAGATTTCAAGAGAAATCATGGCGTCTTTAGCAGTACCCATATTAATGGAGAAGTTCTTCACTAATTTGTTTTCTGTTTTAATAACGTCACAGTTTAAGAATTCTTCTTTCGCATTCTTCACTCTCTTATAAATAAGAGAAATCTCACGACCTGATTCGATATGTTTTTCAACATAGTTTCTAAAGTCAATGGACATTAAGAAGAAGGCTGGGGCTACGACAACATAGTCAGCGTTGATATCTTCAAAGTGTAATCTATTACTTAATAAGTTATTAACATCAGTATTGAACTTCCTACTAGGAACATTTTCATTATAGAAAATTCTTTGGTTACCAAGTTTGGTATTGTTGACCCAAATAGAACCGTCTCTCACGTGAGACACCACAGAGTGGAGATGTTTATCAACAAGGATACCGACATTATCAATGCCTGAGTTAGAGAAATTGGATAATGTGAAGTCCATTAAGCCATATCTACCTAAGAAGGAGACAGTACCAATTGGACGCTTTTCAGTGAGCTTACCTAATGAAGGAGCATCGTGTAAGTTACAAAAACCATAGACTTTTGCCATATTAGTGAGTCACCTTTCCGCCTACTAAGGCAATTTCTTTACTGTTTGCGTTGACCACCACACCACTTTCGATTGTGGTATTTGGGGCCACGATTGCGTTATAGACTTTCGCACCACGTTTAATGACGGAACCTTCCATAACAACACAGCGATCAACAACCGCATCTTCTTCAATTAAGACTTCGTTAGAAATAACAGAAGAATTAACATTTCCTAAGACGATAGCGCCTTGGTTACAAATCGAAGATTTAATGGAAGCTTCTCTACCTAAATAATGAGGTAAGGAGTATGTATCTTCAGTATAGATTCTTGTGCTTCTATCACCATGGAAGTGTAAGTCACTTCTATCAAGAGCGACGTCCATATTAGCTTCGTGTAAGGAATCTAATGTACCAACGTCTCTCCAGTAGCCTTTGAATCTATAGGCTTGAAGTTTTAAACCATCATTTAACATCGCTGGAATGATATCACCACCGAAATCGTGGTTGGTATCTAAATCTCTATCAGCGATTAAGTATTTTCTTAATACTTTCCAAGTAAAGACATAAACACCCATAGAGGCTAAATTGCTCTTTGGTTTCTTTGGCTTTTCTTGGAATTCAGTAATACGGTCAGTTTTATCAACCGCCATAATGCCAAATCTACTAGCTTCTTTTGGATCAACTTCAATAACGGAGATTGTGGCATCAGCACCACTATCAACATGAAGATCAATCATTTCGTTATAAGTTGTCTTGTAAATATGGTCACCTGATAAAATCAGGACATAATCTGGGGATAGATCATCAAGGAATTCAATGTTTTGAGTGATGGCGTCAGCGGTACCCTTGTACCAGTTAGCGCCTTCATCTGTTTGACGAGGGGCAATAGAAGTAAGAAGGGCGTGGACACCATTAAAGCCCCATTTTTCACCATTACCGATATAACTATCGAGAAGAGTTGGTTCATATTGGGTTAAAACACCAATTGTGTTGATTCCACTATTAGCGCAGTTACTAAGAGGGAAATCAATAATTCTGTATTTAGCCGCAAAAGAGACTGCAGGTTTGGCCATCTTTTTAGTTAAAAGACCTAATCTTGTCCCTTTGCCGCCGGCAAGTATCATTGCTACGACATTATGTGACATAATATGCTCCTTTTATGTTCATAAAAAATTATAACACTGCGCACGCGTAGTTTAAAAACATTTTTGCTACTTTTATATAACTTGTTATAATAGCGGCATGAAAGTCCCAGTAGACCGTCGTAGAACTATATTAATCTTTGTAATCGCGGATCTCTTATTCGCAGTTGCCCTATTCCTATCTTGTATGCAACTATTCCTTTTCCAAAGATGGGGTGTAATTCAAATACTCATCATTATCCTTTATGTTGGGACAAGTATTGGGATGTTATTACTTGCTTTATTACGTAATTTCTACGTTATTGAAAGTAAGTTTCTCGTCCAAGTTAGAGCGTTTAAAGAAGCCTATTTCTACTATAACGATGTAGTGTATATCGATAAGGAGCAAGCGGAAAAGAAAAGAACACTTGCGTTCTACACTAATAAGGGACATGTGAAGTATTTGCCTTTCGACAGGAACGGAGAAATCTATAAGGTAATGCTTAAAAGATGTAACAATCTGATTGATAAAGAAGAATTTAAGAAGCGTCATCCAAACGTTAAAATATAAGCAAAATAGAGGTTAAATAATGTTGACCTCTTTTTTATTAGTGTATTAGCAACTGAAAATTTTGATTTTCAATGAGATAATAAAAAACAAATTTCTTGTTGATATGGTTTTTATCTTATGATAATATTAATCGGCAACAAATCAGGAGGACGATGATATGTCAAGAGTTTGTCCAGTATTAGGAAAAGGTCCATTAAGCGGTAACAACCGTTCCCACTCATTAAGAGCTACACGTCGTAGATGGAACACCAATCTTCAAGTTCGTACCGTCGTTGTTGATGGCAAAGAAATGCGTATTCGTATGTCT
>JBGUMU010000036.1:0-10945 GCA_045116995.1 Bacilli bacterium | reverse complement strand
CCCATATTACACAATGTCTCCTACATACTCTGTATGTAAAGACCACGGTTATATCACTGGTGAACAATATGTCTGTCCAAAATGTGGTAAGAGAACTGAAGTCTATTCCCGTATTACTGGTTACTATAGACCAGTCCAAAACTGGAATGATGGCAAGACCGAAGAATTCCAACACAGAAAAGTTTATGAACCTGCAAAATCTAAACTCACACACAAGGTCACTGACGTTTTAGGTAGCCAAGATGAAGAACAAGAAGAAACAGCAGTTTGCAATGAAATCTTACTCTTCGCCACAAAGACATGTCCAAACTGTAAGATGGCTAAGATGCTTTTAGATAAAGCCGGTATCAAATACAGTGTTGTCGACGCTGAAGAAAACGCTGAACAAACAAAAGCTTTCGGTGTTAGAAAAGCTCCAACATTAATCGTTCCAAAAGAAGATGGCACCAATGATGTCTTTGAAAACGCAAGTAACATCAAAGGCTATATCGAGAGTTTAAACTAGTATGATCGATGTCATTGTTGTTGGCGGTGGTCCCGCAGGGATGAGTGTGGCTCTGAATTTACTCAGAGCCGGTCGCTCAGTCTTAATCTTAGAAAAAGAGAATTTTGGTGGTCAAATCGCCAATTCTCCTCGTGTCGAAAATCTTCCAAGTATTAAAGAAATTTCTGGCTTAGATTTTGCTGGTAATCTCTTTGAACAAATCCTCGATTTAGGTGCGAAATTTGAACTCGAAGAAGTCACTAGAGTTTTAAAACAAGATGGTGTTTTTGAAGTCACCACTAATTACCATACATATCAAGCAAAAGCAGTTGTTCTTGCTAATGGTGTTAAACACCGTAAAATGGGTCTTCCAAATGAAGAAGAATTCATTGGTAAAGGTATCTCCTTCTGTGCGGTCTGCGATGGCGCGTTCTATAAGGATAAAGATGTCTATTTAATCGGTGACGCTAATACCGCTCTTCAATACGCTTTAATGCTTGCTCAAACAAGTTCAAACGTTTATGTCTTCACTTTATTTGACCGTTTCTTTGCGGATCAAATCTTAGTGGATCGTTTAAGACAAAAAGATAACGTTCACATTACTCATAACATGAATCTTGTCGCTTATTTAGGCCAAAATGAATTAGCAGGTTTACGTTTTGAAAACACGATGGATCACACAATCCATGAATATCCAACCAATAACGTATTCGTCGCTATCGGCCAAGTTTCCCAAAATGATTTATTCAAATCTTTAGTGGAAACCGATGACCATGGCTTCATCGTCACAAACGATAGAATGGAAACATCAATGCCTGGCTTATTCGCCATAGGCGACACAAGAAAAAAAGACGTCCGTCAAGTGGCAAGTGCCGTTGGTGATGCCTCTATTGCTAGCGTCTTTATTGATAAATATTTAATGATGAATAATCGTTAATAACCACGTAGATTAACTTCAGCTATGCCTGAAGATAGATAATCTCTTAATTTATTGGCTTCCACTACGTCAACTTCGTGGAGGCCTTTTTTAATGCAACCGTCTCTATCTACGAACTTTTGTAAGAATAAGCGCTTTGCACCTTTAATCAAATTAAGGAATGCTTCATAGTCCATCTTCTCATGAAATTCTTTTACTAAGGTGGTTCTGAATTCATAGTCTTTAGCTTTAGTCATTAAGAGGTTGATACTCTTTTTGATATTGTCGACATCGATGAACTTTAAGCCACATGTTTCAGCGTATAAATTAGGACAGTTTTTAATGTCCATAGCGACGTAATCTAAAAGGCCTTCATCAAGCAATTCTTCAAGTAATTTTGGGTTAGTGCCATTAGTATCTAACTTGATTAAGAAACCAAGGTCACGCACCGCTTTTATTTTAACCTTCAAATCTTCTAACATTGTTGGTTCTCCACCACTGAAAACAACCGCATCCACAAGACCTGTTCTGGTCTTTAAAAATGCGAGTATTTCATCAAAGTCAATCTCGTCTTGTTTGCTTGCGCCTAAGACCGCTGCACCATTATGACAAAATGGGCAACGCATGTTGCACGCCTGGGCGAATAAGACGACAGAAACCTTGTCTTCGTAATCTAGTAATGAGAGCTTATCAATACCAACAATTGCCATAGTATTAATATTGTAATATTAAGTTGCCTTCAAATCAAATATCGTTATAATAATTGTTATATGGAACACAATAATATTTCTTGGGACGAATACTTTATGGGTATCGCTTCTTTGAGCGCCTTAAGAAGCAAAGATCCTAATACAAAGGTAGGCGCATGTATCGTCGATGACGATAATAAAGTCGTTTCTATCGGCTATAACGGTATGCCAAAAGGTGTTGATGAAGATCAACTCTCTTGGAACAAAGGTGAAGGCTTAGATTCTAAATATCTCTATGTCTGCCACGCAGAATTTAACGCGATTTTAAATACGCGTAACGGTAGCGCACTTAAGGGCTGCCGCTTATACGTCACGTTGTTCCCATGCAACGAGTGCGCGAAAGCATGCGTACAAGTAGGCATTAAGGAAATTATTTATTTAGAAAATAAATACGCTGACACAATTGGCGTTCAAGCTAGCAAAAAGATGCTTGAATTAGCTGGTATTAAATTAAGACAATTCAACGCACAAGAATTGAAACAATTAGTGAAGTAATATGACTATCAAAGAATACGTTGCTCTTCGTAAGGAAGAGATTAAAAACTTAGTCGCAGGTTTAGAAAGAAAACCATGCATTGCAATCGTCCAAGTTAATGAAGATGCGGGTAGCTGCGCATATGTGCGCGGCAAGCTTAAAGATGCCGATGAACTAGGCATCAAAGCAGACCTCATTAAGTTGCCTTTAGAAACAACTCAAGAAGAACTATTGAAGGTTATCGATGAATTAAATAAAGATGACGTTCATGATGGCTTTATCGTTCAAATGCCTTTACCAAAAGGTATTGATGAAGAAGCCATTAAATTAGCAGTCGATCCTAAAAAAGACGTTGATGGTTTCCATCCATTATCATCCCTTGTTCCATGTACCCCAAAAGGTATTATTAACTACTTACATTTTGAAAAGATTCCTATGCAAGGAAGAAACGCTGTGGTTATCGGCCGTAGTAATATCGTCGGTAAGCCAATGGCCAAACTCCTCCTTAAAGAGAATATGAATGTGACCGTTTTGCACAGCAAAACCACTCAAGAAGATATGGCTTTCTATATCGCTCACGCAGATGTCATTGTCGTGGCAATTGGTAAAGCTGGCTTCTTAGATAACCGTTTCACATATAAAAAAGATGCAGTCATTGTTGACGTAGGCATCTCTAGAACTGATGATGGTTTAAAAGGCGATGCTCTTGCAGGCCTTCCAGTTGGCCTTCAAACTCCAGTTCCTGGTGGCGTTGGCCTTGCTACAAGATTAGCTCTTTACGAAAACTTATTAGAAATATACGGCGTTAACAAGTAGGTTAGCGCCTTTTCTTTAAAAATGTAATTTTGCCTTTCTCTTTTTTGATGAGATGGCGTTTTACTAAACTCGTTAAAAGACGAGATAAAGTCTCTCTTTGAATGCCAATTGTTTGGGCTAATGCAGTCACGTTTTTAAAGACGATGACATTTTCATTTTTGCTTGCGTAATAGAACAATCTTTCTTCAGCGTTTGTAAAAGACAAAAGTTGAATCCTAGCGTTGAGAGATTTACCGAAGTCAGACTGCGCTTGTAAATAGAGAGTTAAGAACTCTTGGTTATTTTGTAATAAGTAAACGAGATTCTCTTTATTGATAAAGGCAATAACGCATTTTTCTTTAGCGACAATATCTCCACGATAAACAGGATCGCTGGAGAAGATAAGATTGTTACCAAAGACATCTCCCGCTTTTAAAGAGTTAAGTAACATTTCTTTACCTTTGAAGGCATAAGAAATGATATCGACCTTACCAGAGACAATGATACCAACGTTCTCGCAGAGGTCGCCCTCATGAGCGATGACGCTGTTTTTTGTGACTTGATAACCGTTGACTAGCTTGTGTTCTTTTTTGCTTAATACTTGTAAAAGTGGAATTTTCATAATATTTGTGTGACCTCAATCACATTTTATTATAAATGGTTCCTGTATAATTACAACGGAGGAATTCTAAAATGAAAAAATACTTATCACTTATCGCAGTCGCCCTCGCGCTCACTGCATGCAATAATTCAAACTCAGGAAGCACTGACTGTTCTTGCGTTCCTGAATACGACCGCTCAGTCTTGAGCATCTTAACACCAACTGGTGCTCCAGCCTTAGCGTTCTATAACTATGCTGGAAATAGCAAGTTTGAAACAAATGCTGCCCCAGCTACAATCTCTGGTCAAATGGCCGCCGGTGCAAAAGATGTCATCGTCTTACCAACCAATGCTGGTGTTAAAGCCATTGTCGATAACAAAGCGCCGTATCAACTTGCAGCGACAATCACATTCGGCAACTTCTACATCGCCTCACTTAATAACGACGATAATCAAGTCATGGATGAAAACGACACAATTCTTCTTTTCCAAAAGAACAATGTCCCAGATAAAATCTTCCATTATGTTTATGGTGACCAATTCAATAATGCGATTCATTATGCGGCGGATGTTTCCGCTGTGGCTCAAGCAGCCATCTCTGGTAAATACTCTGACCCAGATACAGGTACAGAATATGTTCCAAACTATGTGATGATTGCGGAACCTGCTTTAACTAATGTGATGAGCAAGAAAAACACTGTCAGTGTTTATGCTGATGTCCAAGCTAAGTATAAAGAGAAATCAAACGATCAGGCTTTATTCCAAGCCTCAGTTTTTATTAAAACTGACGTTAATAAATTAACAGCAACATCCTTCTTAGAATCTTTAAAGAAAGATATTGAAGATGCGATTGCTGATCCAACCAAGTTATCCGCTGGTATGAGCCAAGAAGCTTCAGCCGCTGAAGTTTATGGTGTCGCACCACAAATGGCGGAAAACGTTTTAAAGAAGAACAATGGTATGGGCTTAGGCTTCAAGTATGCTAGAGGAAATAAAGCCGCTGTTGAGACCTTCTTAAAACTCTTCAATATTGAGGGCCTTAATGAGGAAATTTATTTCTAATAAATACACTCTCTTTTCTCTAGGGATTTTATTTGTCATTGGTTTATGGTTTATCATATCCGCTTTCTTTGATGTTAACGGTGCGATATTCCCTTCACCAATTTTAACAATGCAAAGATTTGCTAATATCATTGTCCAAGGGCAAACATATGTTAGTTTAGGATTTACATTCTTAAGAATGATTATCGGTTTTGCTATCTCGTTTGTGCTTGCCTTAGTGTTCGGCATGATTGCAGGCAACTGGCCAAATATGTATCACTTCTTTAAACCTTTAATGACGGTTTTAAAGAGCATTCCTACAGTCGCGTTTGTCTTTGTCTTTGTCGTGATGAGTAACGCTAGAGAAGCCCCTATTTATGTTGTCTTATTGATTTGTTTTCCAATTCTATATGAGGCTGTCGTAGGTGGCTTTAAGAGTGTTGAAAAAGACATTATTGAAGCCTCTAAAGTCGATGGCGCTTCTTCCGTTAAAAGTGCCTTTCATATTAGATTACCTTTAGCGATTCCTTATATTATTGTCGGTATTGTTTCTAGCTTTGCCCTATCTTTTAAGATAGCTATTATGGCAGAAGCCATGGCAGGATCCACTAAAAATGGCTTAGGTAGTTCAATTTATTATGCCTATACACAGGTGGAAATGGCGGATGTCTTTGCCTATTCCTTATTAGTTATTATTCTCATGCTATTAGTGACTCTTTTAGAAGATATCGTCAAACAAATAGCGAAGAAGAAAGGCATTGTTATTGATAACAATAAGTGAATAAAGTAAACTTAATTTAAGGAGAACATACACAATGGAATTAAAAGGTAGTAAAACTGAAAAGAATTTAGAAATGGCTTTTGCTGGTGAATCTCAAGCCCGCAACAAATACACATATTTTGCAAGCCAAGCTAAGAAAGAAGGCTACGAACAAATCGCTGCTATCTTCTTAGAAACAGCAGAAAATGAAAAAGAACACGCTAAGATGTGGTTCAAATATTTACATAATGGTCAAGTTCCAAGCACAGTTGAGAACTTAAAAGCGGCCGCTGAAGGCGAAAACTTTGAATGGACCGATATGTATAAGAAAATGGCAGAAGAAGCCAAAGAAGAAGGCTTTATGGAAATCGCCGCTAAGTTTGCTTTAGTTGCTAAGATTGAAGCAGAACACGAACAAAGATACCTTAAGCTCTTAGAAAAGGTCAAAGCGGATAAAGTCTTTATCGCTCCAGATGTCGTCGTTTGGAAGTGCCGTAACTGTGGTCATATCCACATTGGTAAAGAAGCACCAAAGATTTGCCCAGCCTGCGCACATCCTCAATCATATTTCGAATTAAGAGTCGAAAATTACTAGACTTTAATGTAATTAAAAAGATGCGGAGAAATGTCTCCGCGTTTTTTTATTATTTTGATTAATTAACTATTGCAATTAATTTATTTTTCTATGATAATAATAAAGCGCGTTAACACGGATCTGTGGTGTAGCGGTTAACATGTCTCCCTGTCACGGAGAAGACCGCGGGTTCGATTCCCGTCAGATCCGCCAGCGCTTTATTATTATTACCGATGGCTCGGTAGCTCAGTTAGTAGAGCATCAGACTGAAAATCTGAGTGTCGCCGGCGCGCTCCCGGCCTGAGCCACCACTGAATATAAAATAGGCATCAATCGATGTCTTTTTTTAATTAATTGTAATAAAAAAGATCACTTTGGAAGTGATCTTTTTGCTTAGTTTAATTCTAGAATTAAGCAGTAACTTTTGTACCGACAACCTTGAATGATTTCATACTGACGGAATAACCTTGAGTACGTTCAATTCTAATTGTGTTTCTGCCTTCTAAAACATCGAATTCGAACCAAGGAGCTTCTAAGGTAGATGCACCATCAGCTAAGAAGTCTTGATACATTAACTCTTTAAAGTCGACATCAGCATCACCTACTTTGTAGGTGCCCATTTTATTTTGGTCGATTTGAATGGTATTAACTGTAACACCATATTTCCAATCTGGTCCATTGTAATAGTCATACCAAATTGATTGGTTGCCTGTCTTTGCTTCTCTATCATAGGCAGAATCACTGCTGCCAGTTCTTGGTGGCATTTCAACAAATAATCTCGCTTTCATTTTCATAGAAGCATTGAATGTGAATTGGACATAGTCACCAGCAGCTTTAAATTTACCATTTGAATCAAAGCCGTCAGAAGCGTCTTTGTTGGCATCTTGGGCGCTCCAAGTAATTGTTTCACCATTGCCATCGGCATCTGGTGTAGAAACTTGAGTTACTAATTGTTGATTAGCATCTGGTGTTGGGACTGCTGGAGCCTTTGAAGATGATGATTTTGATGATGAAGATTTACTAGAACTTGTAGAAGCTTGTGAAGCTGGTGTTTTAGAACTAGATGGATTGCTGGCTGGTGCTTGGTTACAAGCCGCAACGCCGGAAAGTAAAAGACTTAATGCTGCAAACGAGACAAAAAAACCTTTCTTATTCATTATGTATTCCTCCTCTCAGGAATTAATATATACACATTTTAACCTTTAATATGTTGAGAAAAAAGTAAAAATGTTTACGTCACACACACGACAATATTGTTATTGTTGTGTTTGGGGCAAGAAAAAAACCGCTAGCGGATGCTAACGGTTTTATTGTTTAAGTTAGACGATTAGTCTTTCTTTTGTGTTTCTTTTGGTTCGTCGCCTTCTGGTCTTTCCATACCGATCTTAGCCATTAAGTCATCGACGAGTTTCTTTGCTCTACGATATGCTAAGTCACTCTTAATTCTGAGTAAGCATGGGAGATCTTCGTACTTCTTAGCTTCAGCTTGTTCGACTGGGATTGTGCTATCTGCATAATCTTTTGGATCAAGTTGTAAGTAGATACGGAGGTGTTTACCAACGATTGTTACGAAGGCATAACGTTGTCTCTTATAAGAGAATGTATCACCTGGGATAGAGACACGGTTTCTTAAACCATACCATTTGATATAGTCACGGAGATCATAGTATTTATGACGTAAGTCATATTCACTGTTTCTTAAACGGGTTTCGAATGGTTTTCTCTTTCTCTTACCCTTAATGACTAAACCTTCTGGTCCGACTTCTTCAGGGGCTTCTTCTTCCTCTTCTTCCTCTTCTTCCTCTTCAGGTTCTTCTTCTGGTTCTGGCTCTGGTTCTGGTTCAGGTTCTTTCACTGGAGCTGGAGCTGGAGCTGGTTCTTCTTCTTTTTCTTGGTGATATTCTTCGACGTGTTCATCAAGACCTTCTTTAACGATGGCGCGAACATCTTCTTCACCAATACCGCCTTCGCAGCAGCATTTTTCTTCATCAAAACCAGCGGCTTTGTCTAATAAGCCAAGTAATTCTTTGAGGACTGGTAATGTGGCGAAATAAATAGCAAATAAGTTAAGACCTGTAGCACCGCCCATAAGGAGCATTGGAACAGCTCTCATAACACGCATTTCGATCATTGGGATAACAAAGATGAAAATGAATGGTAAAAAACCGATAGCAATAATTTCTGTTAAGGCTGTGAAAAGAAGCATTGGTTTCTTTTTCTTAAATGCTAAGACAATTGTTGCAATACCCATTGTTAAAGCAACAAAGACGAGCACTACGCCGATAAAGGCTGTTGGATGGTCAAATTGGGATGGTTTCCACATTAAGCAGTAGTATTGAATAGAGGCACGTAAGCCATATGTAAATAATTCACCGTTCAATACACCGACGCCGCCATTACAGAGATCGCTGACACCTAAAATACCTGTGATTAATGCAGCGATTAACCATAAGACGAAACCGATACATGTGGTACGCAAAATCTTCTTGTTTTCCATATATAGATTATCTCCTTATTTATTTATAATGTAGTGCCGACATTTTTCAATTTCAAGTTTTTATTAAAAAAACATAGAAAAATAGCGTACGTGAGGCGTGTTTTCGCGTAAAATGTTACACTCTATAGTCATTTGTATATGATTTTCTTGCGAGACTAAATTGCGAAACTAGGTGACATATCGGCTCTTTTTACTTTTTGAAAATAGGCGATATGGTATGGGTTTTTGAAACATTAATAAAATTAAATGTATCATTTCTCAATTAATTGGTTATCATATAATCATGTTAATAAAATTAAAGGTACAAAATTTTGCCATTATCGAGGATATCGAAATTGATTTTAAAGATGGTTTAACTGTCTTAACCGGTGAGACCGGCGCTGGTAAGAGTTTAATCATCGATTGTATTGGCCTTCTTCTAGGCGAAAGAGCTGCCTCTGAGATGATCAGACAAGGTGAAGAAAAGGCTATCGTCCAAGGTGTTTTTGATAATAACACTCCACTATTACGTGCGGCTTTAGATAAAGCAGGCGTTCCTGAAAAAGATGGACTTATTGAGATTAAAAGAACCATCTCCGCAAGTAAGAACGTTGTGAAAATCAATGACACCACAATTACTTTGAATGAACTTAAGTACATCATGTCATTAATCGCTGACATCCATCAGCAATTTGATATGGTAAAGCTATTTAATAACGAGAACTATTTAGCGATGGTTGATGGTTTTAATTCTCGCTTAGTTAATCAATACCTTGATAAGTATTTAACTAGTTATGCCGCATTAAAAGAACAAGCTAATGCTTATAATGCTTTAGTCAAACGTATTGACGAATTTAATCGTAATCAGGAAGACTATGAATACGCTTATAAAGAGATCAAAGCTCTTTCTTTGAAAGAGAATGAAGAGGAAGAAATTGATTCTGAAATCTCTTTATTAGAAAACTACGATAAGATTTATTCCTTATTAATGGAAAGTAAGGAACTTATGGATGGGGATGCATTAAATAACATCTACACCATTAAAGAAAACGTTAGTAAATTATCTGAATATCAAAACGAATATCAGGATTATATTGAAAGACTTAATAATGCTTACTATGAATTAGAAGATATGTTCGAAGAAATTAAAAAGAAAGCGGACTATCTTAACTATGATCCTGAACATCTCGACGCTTTAATTGAAAGAAGCCACGCGATTAACGCTTTAAAGAAAAAGTACAATAAGACTTTTGATGAATTAAGAGCGTATGAAGATGAACTTAATGAGTTATTAAAATACAAAGAAGATTATTCCATTCTTCTTAAAGAAGAAAAAGATAAACTTCAAACCGCATATGATGAAGGCTATGTCCGTGCGATGGACTTACATAAAGTCAGAGAAGATATCGGCTTAAGTATCACTAAAGACTTAGAAAAAACTCTTTCCGAATTAGCACTTACCTGCCGTTTCAATGTTGCGGTTAATGGTAAAGAAAAGGATGAGGGTTTAGATATTTCTATCTTTAACGAAACAGGTATAGACACCATTGAGTTCTATATCGAAACTAATATTGGTGAAGGCTTAAAACCATTAGCAAAGGTTGTCTCAGGTGGTGAACTTAGCCGTATCATGTTAGCGATTAAACTTCTCTATGTTAAAGCCCAGAAGATAGGCACTATCATCTTTGATGAAATTGATACTGGTATCAGCGGAGATGTCGCTAGTAAGGTCGCTAAGAAGATTAAAGAACTCGCTTATAGTCATCAAGTTATTACCATTACCCACTTACCACAAGTGGCGAGCTTATCTGACCACCACATCAGGATAGCGAAGAAGGTAGCTAATAATCGAACCTACACCACGATTAAAGAATTATCTCTTGATGAAAAGATATATGAAATCGCTTCACTTATTTCTTCAGGTAAAGTGACTGATAAACAGTTGGAGTACGCTAAAGAAATGGTGATGGAAAGAAAATAGAACCCTCGTGAAGTGCTAGGGTAAAAGTGGACAAGGGTAAAAAAGACCCATCCACTTTTTTCTTTGCTATTCTATTGAAAAGGAGGTTTGTTAT
>JBGUMU010000035.1:0-2540 GCA_045116995.1 Bacilli bacterium | reverse complement strand
GAGACTGGTGTTAAGTTGCTGGTTTCTCTAATAGAAAACTTACCTCAAATAATCATTCAACTTGTTAAAGCCATGCCACAGATTATTTCTAACATGGTTAACGGTTTAATGAATGGCTTTGGTAGCTTTGTTGAAGTAGGTGGAAACTTATTAAAAGGTATCTGGGAAGGTATCAAAGGCATGGGCTCTTGGCTTTGGGATAAAGTTAAAGGCTGGGCTAATGACTTCTGGAATGGATTTAAAAACTTCTTTGGCATTCATTCTCCTTCTACTAAGTTTGCATTCTTAGGCGACATGATGATGGAAGGTTTAGGCGAAGGCTTAATTGCTAGTGGCAACCAAGTCATCAAAGATGCAGATTCCATTAAGAGGGATTTGCTAAACGAATTTGACGACTTAAGTACAGACTTAGCGAAAGTCCCAACCGACTACAACATCAATAGCAATATTCCATCATTTATGCCTGCTATTCCAGCAAATAATAGTGCTACTTCTGGTACTACTTCGGGAGCGGTAACTATCGAACTACACATCGATAATTTCAATAACTATTCTTCCGAGGATATCAGTTCCTTAACAGAAGAAGTGCTTGCTACTGCTAATGCGTTTATGGTTAGAAAGGGGATGGCTTACTAATGAATAATTTCTTTATCTTTAATGGTCATTCTTCTTTAGAACTAGGCATCAAAATCAAATCAAAGAATATTTATTCTTCTCCTAAACGTGACTTATCTTTAGTCTCTGTCCCTGGTAGAGATGGAGAACTTGTTAATTCAAACAAGAGATATGGCAACGCAACAATCACTTATACTTGCTTTTTACCCGCTAAATCGATTGACGAATTAAACACCAAGATAAGAAACGTGAAGAAGATGCTTTATTTCGATAACGATTCATATCACGAGTTAACAGATTCTTACGATCCCTCATTTATGAGATATGCCATCTTTAATTCGAAATTAGACATCACAGACCAAGTTAATAAGATAGGTTCATTTACAGTTACTTTTTCTGCTCTTCCATTTAAATACTTAATCGAAAGTTTAGAGCCAGTTGAAATAGGAAACGGAGCAACTCTATTTAATCCTTACCCATTTGCTTCAAAACCGTGTTTAAAAATTACTGGTAATGGCAACATAGCTATCACAATTTCTAATAGCAAAGGTAGCTTAGTTTACCGATTCAATTATGTTGATGAATATGTCGAATGTGATAGTGAACTAATGAATGTCTTTTCAGGAACCGTTCTTAAAAATAGTAGTTTTATCGCAGATTCTTTCCCTGCTTTAGAACCAGGTGATAACCATATTTCTTTTTCAGGAGAAGTGCTCAAATTAGAAGTTATTCCTAGATGGAGGTGCTTATGATACCAGTATTATTTGAACATGACGCTACATCATTCACTTCCTTTGGAATAGGTGCCTTAAAAGATACAGTCTCGTGCGAAGTCACCGAAGAGAGAAATGGCAAATACGAACTGGTCCTTAAATACCCAATAACTGGACAACTTTATTCTGAAATTCTAAAAGAAAGAATCATCAGAGCCCTAGTCAATGACAATAAGTCAGTCCAGGCGTTTAGAATCTATCGAATTACCGCTCCAATAAGTGGGATCGTGACTATTTATGCTCAGCACATCTCTTATGACTTATCAGGGGTAGTGGTATTTCCTTGCAACTTCGATGGCTCAAATCCATCCCAGATTCTAAACTTTATCTGCCAAAGAAGACTTGATAGGGCTATTAACTTTACCCTTACTAGTGACATCGCTAATACAGGTGCTTTATCAGTGGATACCCCTAGAACATTAAGAAGTGTTTTAGGCGGTGAAAAAGAATCACTCGTTTCTAACTTTGGTGGAGAACTTGAATGGGATAACTTCAATGTTTATCTTAGGGCTAATCGAGGAAGGGATAACGGTGTTTCTATCTTATATGGCAAAAATCTAACTAAGTTAGAACACAATTCTGATCTCTCAAATGTCTATACTCACTTATGCCCTTACGCAAAAGTTAAAAACGGTGATGTAGAGCATTATCAAGAGCTGACTGAGAAGGTTTTACCAATCGTCACAACGTTAAGTGAAAAGAAGGTCCTTATTATGGACTTCTCTTCTTATTTTGGAACCGGTGCAGACGATCTTCCTTTAACAGAAGCGAATCTACGTTCTGTCGCTCAAAACTATCTCGTTGAAAACGTCTTGGGCATCGAGAACCCTAATATCACTCTTTCATTTGAAGAGCTAAGAAATCAACTAGGCTATTCCAATCTTCATGAGACAGTTAAACTCTGCGATACCGTGACCGTTAAATACCCCGAACTTGGGGTAAACATCAAAACAAAAATCGTTAAAGTCATCTATGATTCCTTAAAGGAAAAATATAAATCTCTGACATTAGGACCCATTCAAACATCTTTAAATGATAAGATCTCTTCAATTGAGACAGGTCTTAATAAAACTAACGAAGAAGTTAGAGATGTTCCTAGTCGTATTCAAGAAGCTGTTGACCATGCAACCGATATGATTACAGGGGCAAGTG
>JBGUMU010000034.1:0-82501 GCA_045116995.1 Bacilli bacterium | reverse complement strand
TCCCCACCTTTTCCTACGTGAATTTTTATTCAAAAAAATCACGCAAAAAATATATATAAAATTGAACAAAAAAACAAACAATTTTTTCAAAAAATTTTTTGAGGGGGGTTTTTGAAAAAGTGCATTTTTAATTTTGTTAAGAATATATCTATATATTTTGTAAATTTGCCTTTTAAATTTTTCGTTAATTTTTTTCAGCGATTTTTGCAGCGATTTTTCTTTCGATTTTTGAGGCCGATTTTTTGACGAGTTTTTTGTGATGATTTTTGCGTCATTTTTCGCACTCATTTTTTGGGTGGTTTTTTGAGGTTAAAAATTGACCACTTTTTTGAGCTTTTCTCACACATACGCTTGCACGCATTATCTTCTTTTTCTATAATTTGTTTAACCATGAAGAAATTATTGTTATTATCATTACTCATCTTACCGATGATGACCGCTTGTGATACCGGCAAAACACAAGAAAAAGTTTCTTTAACTTATGGCACTATCATGGAAGATGGTAATAAAGATGCGATTAAAGAATTAAGCAATTCTGAACTATTAGCTAAAACTAGAGACGAAAACGAAGTCTTTCTTTTAGCGGTCTATCAAGACCAATACAGTGAATCATGTGGTTGTTGGCTCACCTATAAAGAGATTGTTAAAAGGTATTGTTTTAAATACAATTGCTTGGTCTATTTGTATAACGCTCATAATCAAACAGATGAATTAGCCCATCTTAAAATTGAAAAGTTGGATCAAAGCACTCCTTATCTCTATATCTATAATGGTGAGAAGCTTATTCAAAAGTTCTCTCATTCCAATAAGAAATATAGACGTATGTTCGAAGATACTAGTGCGGAAGAAATGAATAAGAACATTAACCAATATGTTAATCGCCCGCATCTATTTTTTACTGATGAAAAGAGCGTTCCTATTGATGATGGAAACAAAGATCAAGTAGTCATGTTTATGCGTCACGGATGTAGCGATTGTAAGTATGCATTAGGCGAAGTACTTATACCCTACATTAAAGGACACACTATTGGTAAAGATGTCTATTTATTTGACATGCAAAAATACTATGATTTAGCGAAGTATCCAGACGCTTCAGAAGAAGATAAAGCCTACTACCAAAATCTTAAAAATAGATATGGTTTAAGCGAAGCGGAAGATAATCCTTTCGGATATCAATTGGGCGTTGTTCCCACCATCCAATATCGTAATGATGGTAAGGTTGAAGCCGCCGCTATTTATTTCAACGATGTAATTGAAAAGAGGGAAGACGGTAGTTACTTTATCGCCAATTCGTTCTATTCAGAAGAAAGAAAAGAAGCCTTAAAAGATCAATACACTTTCCCTCATGTTTTAAAGGGCATGACAGTGACTGAAGGTGTCATTGAAGGCAAAAATAATACTTACTATTGGTCACAAGAGGCTGCGAATAAGTATCATAAAGCCAACTTCGAAGCGTTCTTAGAATACTATCTCACTACTGAAGTGGCTGCTTAAAGATAAGTACACCTTTATAATCTTTATATTCATCTAAATTAAGTTCTTCCTTATTTAAATATTGATAGTCAGGGAAGAGCTTTTTAAATTCATCAATCATATTACCATCAGGATAGCCACTATTATTTTCTTTTACGTAAAAATGCATAGGAATTAAGATTCTTGGATTAATGATATTAGCAATTTCTTTTAGTTGTTTTGGTCCAATGGTAAAGAAACCATTAATTGGGGCTAATAAGATATCACAGTTTTTGAATGGTTCTAAAGTCTTTTCATCTAATAGACAGCCAGTGTCTCCAAGGTGCACTACTTTATAACCTTCAATATCAAACATATTTATCTTGTTTAAGCCACGTTTAGCACCACCACAATCATCGTGAGGAACGGTCACAGAAATCGCTTCAACAGAGGTGGGATTATTCTTAATATTTACTAATTCACGAGCGTTATGGTCGTAGTGATCGTGTGAGCACACCACCACATCTACCGATTCCACTTTAGGGAATCTAAGGTTTGGAACACTGTTGTTTTGGTATGGATCAATAACTAACGAAAAGTCTTTACCTTTTAGTAAAAAAGAAGCATGTCCTAAATATACGATTTCACTCATAACTAACTCCTTATATAAATCACCAATATTGTAACGTATTTTCTAGGAAAAAGGCATAGTCAGATACATTGCATTTCTAAATAAAAAGGGTTACCATAAAATTAACTTGAAAGGAATTTCAAAACATAATATGGCAAAAAAGGAAAAGAAAGGTCCAGGTCTTTGGGCCGAATTTAAGGAATTCATCAATCGTGGCAACGCCTTCATGTTAGCTGTTGGTGTTGTTATTGGTGGCGCATTTGGCGCTATCGTCAATGCTTTCGTTAACATCTTGTTAAGTCTTGCAACTTGGGCGGTCCCAGGTGGCTTAAAAGGTTTAGTGACCGTCTTACCAGCTCTCAATGATGCTCAAAGAGGTCCGGTTGGACAATCATTCCAAATGAAAGAATTGGTTGATAAGACAGTTGCTTTTGCTGAATCACAAGGCGTCGCAATCACAAAAGATAGCGATACATTTGTTCAATGGCAAACTGCTTTATTAGGCAAATACACACAACACGGCACAACATTCACATTTAATGGTGCTGCAGTTGTTGACTGGGGTGCATTATTAACCGCAATTATCTCCTTCATCATTATTGCCGCTGTTTTATTCATTATTGTTAAAGTTAGCAACGCAATGGCTAGAAAGAGAGAAGAACTCAAAGCAAAAGCTCAAGAAGCTTACTACGAAAAGCATCCAGAAGAAAGACCAGTTCCACCAGAACCAGGCAAACCAGAACCAACCGAACTCGATTATCTCAAACGTATTGCTGAATCCTTAGAAGCAAAGAAGAAATAAGTTCGATTAGATAAAACAAAAAGAAGCGATTAAGTTCGCTTCTTTTTTAATTGTATTTATTAATTTGTGCTTTCAAGTCTTTTAATACTTCTTTAGCGTTTTCAGATTCTATTGAATAATACTTGGTATACATGACATAGGTTCCATATGAAGTGTATCCGGATATGATAAGCAAAGCGCATAAATTATCGATGTCTATTTCTAATTCGGAATAAGCGAGGCCTTCTCGATATTCAACATATCTTTCATTCTTTCTCTTGTATTTAAGTTTAGATCCCACAAAAGTGTTATACCCTGTTTCATGGTCCATAAGTTTATATTCAAGGCCCTTTAATGCTTTATAAAACTTCTTCGATTTATCAATCACACTATTTAGCTTTCCTTCTTCTTTAGCGCAGGTTTCGAAGAAAACACTTATGTTATAGTTAGCAATATAATTATCAAAATCTTTTACCGCTTCGTCGCCTTCTTTGACTAGATTATCAATCATTTCTTCCGCTATTTTAGCATCGAAAGAATAATAATATCGAGGACCTGAGCCGTAGAAACCGTAAGTAAATAAACCACTAGCGTAAATAGTGAAATTAAACAAGTCAACGAGGGGCACGCCCTTATCGTATTCCTCAATTGCTACAAACGTTCTTCCTGATATTGATTTGTCAGATTCTGGAATCTCTTTGCCCACTCTTGAGAAGACTTCAGTGTTTTTTATCCCGTTTATCACAATTTCTTGTCTATCTTTAAAATCTTCCATGTTTGCAGGACCATTTCTATGCCCAGGATACTTAGGATAATTGATAGTCATTGAACCCCAAAGATTATCTAGCAAGTCTTTCGGAGTGTCATACTTGTATGTGTATTTATGAGTGTTTTTGTTGGCTTCACCACACCCCACAACTGAAAAAGACGTAGCAATTAATGGTAATAAAAATAATATTTTCTTTTTCATAAAAAGACCCTCCTTACGCACTAACAATAAATTAATATTTTTTAACGGATATATCAAGAAAAAACGGTATCGATTTATATATCAATACCGTTGGTTCTATTTTTAAAAATGTTTGAGATTAGATCTTGTCGTTTGAGCCTAACACATCAACGATTTTGTGTTTGACTAATTCTTTAACATAAGCACGGCCATCACCGACATATTGACGTGGGTCAAAGTGATCTGGATGAGCTTTCATATGTTCTCTAATACCAGCAGTCATCGCTAAGCGGAGGTCACTGTCGATATTGATTTTACAAACGGCTAATCTAGCAGCTTGTCTTAATTGAGCTTCTGGAACGCCAACTGCGTCTTTTAAGGCACCGCCGTTATCATTAATGATTTTAACGAATTCTTGGTTAACAGAGGAGGAACCGTGTAAGACGATTGGGAAACCTGGTAAACGTTTGCTCACTTCTTCTAAGATGTCGAATCTTAATGGAGGTGGTAATAAGATACCTGTTTCTGGATCTCTTGTGCATTGTTCTGGTTTGAACTTATAAGCACCATGGGATGTACCGATAGCAATAGCTAAGGAGTCACAACCAGTTCTACGAACGAATTCTTCGACGTCTTCTGGTCTGGTGTAGGATTCTGCACCGTGTTCAACTTTAACTTCATCTTCGATGCCCGCTAATGTACCTAATTCAGCTTCAACTGTAACGTATGGGACATGGGCGTGAGCGTATTCACAAACTTTCTTTGTGATGGCGATGTTTTCTTCGAATGGTTTGCTGGAGCAGTCAATCATGACTGATGTGAAACCACCGTCGATACAATCTTTACAAATTTCAAAATCTGCGCCGTGGTCTAAGTGGAGAACGATTGGTAAGTTGGTGTCTTCGACAGCAGCTTCAACCATTTTCTTTAAGTAGACTGGTTTGGCATATTTTCTGGCACCAGCGGAGACTTGGAGAATAACTGGAGAATTGCATTCTTTTGCAGCTTCTGTAATCGCTTGAACGATTTCCATGTTGTTGCAGTTGAAAGCACCAATCGCATAGCCGCCGTTGTAGGCCTTTTCAAACATTTCTTTAGAGTTAACTAATGGCATATAAATACCTCTTCTTTCCGGAATTATTATATACCACTTTATTATTTACACAAATAATACGATAAATATTTTCAAACAGGTTTGTTGAATAAACAAATTGATTTGCTATAATAAGACCATAAGAACGGAGCCTCACAACACTTAATGGGAATGAGTCGTGAGAGACTCTTTTTTTATGCGAGTTTTATAAACAGAATAGTACTGAGTTTTTTACTCCTTGAATATTTAATAAGGCATCTAGTTCATAACTATTACGGAGTGTATAGTTTGCTAGATTCTTTTTTATTGTTAATTGAATTTCATCATAATCACTATCGTTCTTATAGTATTCATCTTTGATGACACCGATGAGTAACAGTCTTAAATACGTGATCAATGAATTCTCAATCCAATAATGACGTTTTGTATATGTGAACTTGCTGAATCTTTCTTGGAGTTTAATATACATCGGTAAACCATCACTGACATCATGCCAAAGATCCGCGAAGATAAAATCATAATCTCTATCATTGATTTGATTGATATACACTAAAGCGTCTGCCTTGATGATGTGGATCTTTTCTTTATATGGGAACAATGGAAGTAGATGCTTTTGGAATAGTTTAATAAGTTCTAAATCCATCTCTACGATATAGACTTCTTTAACTTCTTCTTTTAAATGCACCATATAGGCAAAATAACCAAGGCCTAAACCAAGAGTTAGAACTTTACCTTTAGCCACTTGTATTGGCATTTCCATAGTTCTAATTTCATGTGGATTAAGGCTCATCCATTCTTGATCATATAAAGAAATTGTAGGATAGTCATAATCTTTAGTGAAATAGCCTAAAGACATTTTTAATATCGAGTTAGCGCCATAATGATACTGTTCATCATATGGGAATAAAGTAAAGGCTTTCATCTTCTTAGTTTCTAGCTTCCAGCCATCTTCTTCAAAACTAATATTTTTAAGTGCTTGATAATATGGATTATTAGTGAAAGTATCAAGCGTCACTTCTTGACTGTCCCATGGAAGATTTTTGCTGATAAAAGATGAATCTGTTTTATGGTTCTCTAATACTTGCTTTATATATTCTGTTCGGATTTCAAAACTGTTCTTATTAGCAAAAAGACCACTATCGATATGTGGTTCTTGCCAAATTAAATCGCGGAGGTATATCAAATAGTCTATATTCTTCTCGTGTTGTTCAAATAAAGCGAGAAGCTTTTTATTTTCTGTTTCGTTAAGTTCAAAACGCATTATTAGTCTTGCACCTTCTTTTTGAGTTCTTCATATACATCTTCTTCAAATGGCATACGAGAAATAGGTGTGATAGCAACATAGCCTTCTTTCACTAATCTACAATCAGCGTCTTCAGGCATTTCTTGATAATCTTGTACGTCTCTTAAGGCGTAATATAAGTCTTCTTTTTGATCAAAATAATAATGGTCTTTACGGTAAAAAAGTCTACCTAATCTAATACCTTTATACTGACCTCTAGGTAAGTTGACATTTAAAACATATCTCTTATCTAGTAGGTTATACTTTGTGATGTATTCCCAGATTTCATCAAAGTGTTCAATTAAGCATGAGAAATCATCAAAAGGTGCACTGAAGGCAACTGTCTTTTTACGGAACATTGCGGCGCCTAAGCACGCGCCGATTGTGCCACTTAAGATTGTGTCATAGGAAAGATTATGACCGTTATTACAGCCAGAAACTACGACATCACAATCAACTTTAAGACCCGCAATAGCGACATGGGCAGAGTCTGTTGGAGTGCCGTGTACTGCATAGGTATTTTCATCAATCTTATCGACTTTAAGCCATTCGCCTAAGGTAATGGCCGCGCTCTTGGCGGACATGTGTTCAAAAGGGGCCACAATTGTTACTTCACCATACTTTAAAAGTTTGTCTTTAAGGAGAAGTATTCCTTGAGCGTTATAGCCATCATCGTTAGTTAATAGGAATTTCATACTTCATTATTTTGTAATAATTCTTTTCAAAAGAAAAGAGGGAAACGATATTCCCTCTCTTCCTGATTTGGGTTTTTATTATTGAGAAATTTTGTTCTCTTTAATAACTTTGTCTTTTAAGTATTCTGGAACTTCTTCGTAAGAGACGAATTCTCTATTGAAATAGCCAGAAGCTTGAGTGATGGATTTGAGTTGTGTGACGTAGTCAACGATTTCAGCTTCAGGAATTAAAGCTTCAATATCTTGCATACCTTCGTGTTCTTCCATGTTTTGGATACGAGCACGACGTGTATTTAAGTCAGACATGATATCACCAGTATATTCTGTTGGAGCAATAACATGGATTCTCATGATTGGTTCTAAGATGATTGGTTTGCACTTTGGATATGCATCTTTGAATGCTAAGATACCGGCCATTTTGAATGCTTGTTCGTTACTATCAACTGGGTGATATTTACCATCAACGAGGACGCCTTTAACACCGATAACTGGGAAGCCTGCTAATGGGCCACTGTTAAGGGCTTCAAAGAAACCTTTTTCAACGGCTGGGAAGTAGTTCTTTGGAACTGCACCACCGAAGACTTCTTCTGCGAAGACGCTTTCTTCAGCTGGTTCAAATCTCATCTTAACGACACCATAGAAACCACTACCACCAGATTGTTTAACATAACGGCCATCGCCTTCGGCGGTACCTTTAATGGATTCACGATAAACAACTTTCATTGGTTCAGTTGTGACATCGATCTTATAGGTATCTTTTAATTTGCCTAAGACGAAGCTGATATGGGAATCAGAAACACCACCTAATAATAATTGTTTTGTTTCATTATTACGTTTGACTTCAACGGCTGGATCTTCGGCTTGGATCTTCGCTAAGGCTGGACCAATCTTAGCTTCATCATTCTTATTGGCTAAGATAATGGCTTTGAAGATAACAGCGGTTGGATAATGCGCTGGTTTATATTCGATAACGGCTTTTGGTGAAGATAAGGTCATACCACTAGCCACACCTTCAAGTCTTGTAATCGCGGCGATATCACCAGCGTGGACTTCTTGAATAGCGTCTAGTTTCTTACCAGTCATTTGATAGAGCATAGAAACTCTTTGGACACCTTTACCAACATAGACATCGTCACCCGCTTTTAAGACACCAGAATTAACTTTAATAATATTAATTGTGCCTGAATATGGGTCAACAACTGTCTTGAAGACGTAAGCGGAGAATGGTTCGCTATCTTTTGTTTCACGTTCGACTGGATTACCATTTTCGTCTTTGGCTTCATATGGTTTTAAATCCGCTGGACATGGTAAGTAGTCAACGAACATATCAAGCATTGTTTCAACGCCAATATTCTTTGTAGCACTACCGACTAAGACTGGGACTAATTCACCAGCTAAAACTAGTTTTCTTAAAGATTCATGAACTTCTTGAACGGTGAATTCTTCACCGGAGAAGAATTTTTCTAATAAGACGTCATCGGCTTTAGCAACTTCTTCACTAATCATGTTATGAAGTTCAAAGATCTTTTCTTTCTTATCATCATGAATTGGTTCATCTTGGCACTTATTGCCATGAAGTTTTCTGGCTTTTAAGTCGACGACATTAGCGAAGCCATCAAAGCCTTCACCATGACCTAATGGGTAGCAGAATGGGATTGCATTCTTACCTAACTTAGCGCGGATTTCATCTAATAATTCATCAAATTTAACGTTTTCTTTATCAACTTTGTTGATGAAGATGAATGTTGGAATGCCACGTTTTCTAAGTTGGTTCCAGTGTTTGACTGTACCGACTTGGACACCGATAGAGGCATCGATTACTAAGACCGCACCTTTAACTGCGCCTAAGACACCGATGTATTCAGAGATGAAGTCATCATTACCTGGAACATCGATGATGTTAATCTTATGATCTTTATAATTTAATGGGATAACAGCTGTTTGAATTGAGCCACCTCTTTTTTGTTCATCAGGTGTGTAGTCACTAAGAGTATTTTTCTTTTCAACTTCACCTTTTTGAGGAATTAAGCCAGCGATAAACGCTAAGGATTCCGCTAAAGTTGTTTTACCCGTTGATTGGTGACCTAAGATAACAACATTTCTAATATTTTTTGCATCATAGTTTGCCATGATTGATTCTCCTTATAGTCTAAAGTATTTGCTATATCTACCTTTAGATATGAGCTGGATTCTATTATCTTTAACGAGTTCTGCTAAAGCTTTTTCAATTGTGGCAGAGCTTGTTGCGTATAAAACGTTTTCAATAACGCGTTTGCTAATTGGTTTAGCGCTATCAAAGATAACTTTGTAAACTTTTTCGATGGTTAATTCATCCATATCGTTGACTTCCATAATGTAGTCAAGTTTACGATAAGCTTCTAAGATGCACTTGAGCATATAAGTAACGAATTGGGTGTAATCGTTTTCATTATCATGCCAGCCTTGGGAAGAAGCTTCAAAAGCATCAATATAATCAGAGAAGCGTTGTCTCATGATATATGGGATAGAGAAGTAATTACCGATATCATAACCATTTTTCTTCATTAAGAAGTTCATGATTAATCTAGAGATACGGCCATTCGCTCTATTGAATGGATGGATACAAACGAAGTCGAGCATGAAAGCAAGAATAAGAACGAGCTTATTTGTTTCTTCGTTTTGTGAAGCAAGGTTATATTGGTAAACAAGATTGTCTAATAGTTGTGGAACAGCACTTGGGTCAGCGGTGACGAAGATTGTTCTCATTGAACCATCAGTCATTCTTTCTTGAATATAATTTAAGGCGTCTTTATATTGACCACCCATTTCTGGGTTATAGTCCTTATATAAATAGTAATGTAATGTGGAGATGAATGAGCGATCGAATGGTTGGAATTTATAGCATTCATCGATGTGTTTTAATGCTTTGTAATAACCATTGAAGACATATTCTGTATAGGTTGCTGGGGATTGTCCCTTAATGAGTAAAGCTTTCATACGGTCATCACCAATGAAGACTGAACCCATCGCACAGCTAGCTTCTGTGCCACTGATGTAAGCAAGTTCCGTTAATTTTTCAACTTTTTTGAGTTTCTTAACGGCGGTAGTTTTTCCTTTATATAATTCAATAGAATTAAGTAAAGAAACAATGTTAGGGTTGGTCAAAAGAGCATTGACAGCACCCTGTAAGTCAAACATTCGCATATTATGTAACCTCTGTGATTCTAGTATGTATTACTTTAGAAAAATATGCAACTCCCTATTTTTGCGTAAAAAATACCGAATTAAACTTTTTTGATTAAATAATAGGTTAAGGATTATGGAGTTAGATTTATACCAATAATGCCCTTTAGATAACGGGATGGGCATATTAGACAAGAAAAGGCCTACTTTTGATTAACATTAAAAGAGTGTTAAGAGAATTATTGAAAAAATATTTTTTCCTGATTATTCCCCTATTTATTAATGGATTACGCGCGCGCGTAAAAGAAAAGACCCGCATAAGCGGGTCATGTTTTCTTGTTTGTTATTTAACTATTCAGCTTGTCTACCTTGTTGGCCTTCAGCGATTATGCCGAAGATACCAGCGAGAACATAGAAATAGTTACTAGCAATAGCACCACAGACGATTGAAACGATGAATGGCTTCTTGTTAGATGTGGCGGTGTTTGCAAGTTCTCTTTGAGCTTTACGAACAAGGATTAAGCAGACAAGAGATGTCACAAAGAAGTAAATGCCAATGAGTAATGTTGAAACGCCTGAACCGAGTAAGGCTGCACCAGCAGCAGTCGCAGCTTCATCACCATCAGCCATGGCAACACCAACAGTACCACCAATGGCCATACCAGTGCCGACAAAGAATAAGACAACACCTAGAACAAGGTAGATGATGGTAAAGATATTACCAATTTTAAACATAATTTCTGATGCTTTTTTCATGATGTTTTTATCTCCTAATAATTATGCTCTTATATTTTAACACCATTTAAGGTCATATATGTTAATATATTTGCATGAATGTTATTGGTTATATAAAGAAAAACCAAGATGATATCAAGACAACTCCACTTAATATCATTGACGCTTTGGTCATAAGTTGGGTGGCGTATTTTGATTTTTCCATTGTTAAAGATAGATTGCCTTTAAAGATTAGTGATTTTGCATATATTCCTGAATATCAAAAGTTAGAACCTTATTACTTCTCTTATTTCCCAAGATTTTCACGCCGCTATCTTAACCGCATGATTAATTCAGAAAGATTTAAAGACGCCAAGGTTGTGGATTATGAATATATCCTAGATCGTAAAAAAGGTATTCAATTCGCTGTCGTTGCGGTTAAGTTTAAAAATCAAATCATTATCGCAGTAAGAGGTACTGATCCATCCTATGCTGGTTGGAAGGAAGACTTCACTCTTTCCTATAGTGATAGAATGCACTCATACGCTTACGCGGAAGAGTTTATTAAAAGAGTCATTAAAAGACATAGTAAAGAAAAGCTTATTTTATGTGGTCATAGTAAGGGTGGTAACATCTGTACTTACTTATTGAGTCAGCTTGAAGATGTCTCACATATTGAACACGTGTATTCATTTGATGGCCCTGGTTTTAGAATTAAGGGCTTGTTTAAAGGCAAAGAAGATAGATTAGAAAAGTTCACTAAGATTGTCCCTCAATCATCTATCGTGGGTGTGCTTTTCTCTAATGAAACTGACGTTAAGATTATTAAAAGTCGAGCGGTCATGTTCTTACAACATAACCCATTTGAATGGATTATTAAGGATAATGACTTTGTCTATTTAACTAAAAGAACAATGTCTTCTAGATATTTAGAAAAGTCCCTTAATGGTTGGATTGAATCTCTTAACGCTGAAGATAGAGAAAGATTCACTGAAATCATCTTTGGCGAATTAGAAAAGTTTGAGGCTGACGACTTTGTCGTCTTCTTTAAGAAACTTCTTTTACAGTTCGGTCCTATTTATAAAGCCTACAGGGGTTTAAGCAAAGATGATAAAAAACTCGTCATGCGAGTTGTTAAAAAGTTAATTAAAAATATGGTTAAGCCTGAGAAGAAAAAACTAATTGCTTAAAGGTTTTCTTCTGGGATTTCGTGAGCTTTCTTAAGCGCAAACTTGGCCACCATTGGACCAAAGAGTTCGTAGATTAATGTACTTGTTAAGATAATGGCGAGAATTAAAGCGCCTGTTTTTTGCATAGCAGGATCTTGATATTGAGAGAACAACTTATATGCTGTTGTAGATAAACCGATAGCGACACCGGCTTGAGGCACTAAAGCAAAGCCTAAGTATTTCTTAACTTGAGGTTCGCATCTTGTAATAGTTGCACCAGCGAAGGCACCAGACCATTTACCAATGACACGGAAGACAAGATATGTTAAAGCAATAAGAACCACCACTAAACCATCACCGTTAAAGAAGATAGTTAAGTCTAAAGATGCACCTGAGATAACAAAGAACATCATATAGACCGGAGAAGTAAATCTATCCATAACATCTAATGTACGACCAGATTCTTTAACGAAGTTAGTGTATATGGCACCTGCCATCATGCAGGTAAGTAATGAGCTAAGTTCAAAGCCACCCATCATTGGGCTCTTGAATAAATAATAGAAACCTAAAGCGGCAAAAACGGAGAAGATATTCCAAATAAGTCTATTGTTTCTAGATTTAAAGAAGCGGTTAGCAAAGCTAATCACAAAGCCAAGTACCGCACCAACACCTAAGGAGATGGTGATTTCAAGTAATGGCTTAATGATAATCGCATAAACGGAAACAGAACCACCCGCTAAAGCGGTTGCGATTTGGAAAAGAATAGCAAATAAGATTAAAGCGGCAGCATCGTCCAAAGCAACAACTGGTAGTAAGGTATCCACTAATGGACCATGTGCTCTATATTGCTTGATAACCATCAAGGTTGCAGCGGGCGCTGTTGCACTGGCAATTGCAGATAAGGTTAATGCTAATTCTAAAGAAACGTATTGAGGGAAGATAAAATGGGCTACTAATAAAGCGGCCACCACTAATAAAGAAGCACCTAAAGCTTCTAAAACAGTAATAACTAAGACTCTTTTACCTAAGGCTTTAATTGTGCTGAATTTAAATGATGTACCAATAGAGAAAGCGATAAAGCCTAGGGCTACAGTGGAAACCCAGCCAATCTTATCAACAAAGTTATAGATTAAACCTTGTTTGATATCAGTAAATGAGAAGTTATTAAATAATAGACCAAATAAAAATGGTCCCATGATAATACCGGTAAGAATATAACCAGTCACATTAGGTAATTTGATAAGACGCATTAAACGCGTTGATAACAAGGCCACCAACAAAAGAGCAGCTACATAAGCAAATATCGAAAAGACTTCCATAATTCCTAGATAGAACCTTCAAAGTCGTCGATTGCTCTAGAATACATGAAGCCTTTAATTTCTGTGAAATTCTTAGTGGTTTCGCGGATGACTTTCTTTAAATCATCTAAACGATCACTTTCAACGATAAAGACACCTAAGATACTTTCGAAAACATCTCTTTGTTCAACGTGTCTAAGATTGATGAATGTATGTTCGCCTGGATAATAGTCAACAGCGTGTCTTAAAGATTCACTGGTCATAACAGTAGCGTTATAACCCGCTCTTTTAATTGCTTCTAATGCACCATAAGCACGTTCGGTAGTTTTTAACACGAGTGTTAATTCGACTTTCATAACTTTTTCCTCGCCTAGTATTATAGTGTGTTTTTATTATTTGTTAACTAATTATATCTTTTTTCTTACCATTCTTTCTAGAAGAACGAATGGAGAAGAACACAATTGTTCCGATTCCTACAAGAATAATTGATGAAACGGGAATGATTATAACAAGAGGGTTCAATTCTTCATCTTGACCTTGATTATAGTAATTATCACCATAACAACTGGAATATCTATATTCAGTTTTAACGATTTTGATTACTTCCACACTATCATCATCTTTAAATTCCACTGGGGTGGTAAAGGAGAAATTGTTTACTAAATCTGCTTCAAAATAATATTCAATATCTTCGTGTTTAATTTTGATAATTGCCCCATAGCAGTATTGGTCATTTTCGGCATCAAGAACCATATCAACACGATAACAGTACAAATTTTCATCAACGGAATTGAGACTTTCGAGATGCTTGCCACACGTATAGTTCACTTCATCAGTAAAATCAACATAGGCATAGCCTAATATAGTGACGTCATCCAATGATTCCACTGAATAATAAACATCAAAAACTTCATCAACTTCTTGACCAGGTGCAATCACTTGATTTTGTAGAGCACTGCCGTCTATGCATTGGCTATAGCGATTAGTATATCCTTCAGCCGAGAGCATTCTGAATTCTTTTATATATCCTTCTCCTGTATTTTTGATATGGACTTTATGGCGTGTACATTTTTCATCTTCAGGATCAGGAATTGATTCCACAAGTGTCGCGGTAAAATCACGATATTCTTTACGCTCAACAAAATGACCTGGAAGTGGTTCGGTTGCCCTAGTGGAAAAGATAAATGGAATTGTTACTAATAATTGTGGAAAGTTCATATTGATTCACCTCTCACGAATTAAGACGATTAAAACACAAAAATCTGTTATAAAGAAATTCGATAGTAAAAATTGTTTAACGTTTAACTATTAATTTGAAATTAATATGATAAAATATGTGAGCGTTATAGGGGGTAAGAACATGGAAAACTATAAAACAGTGCCAATTACACTTATTACCGGTTATTTAGGAAGTGGTAAAACCACTTTAATCAATCATATATTAAAGAACGCTAAAGGACATAAAATGGCCGTTATCGTCAACGATATCGGTGAAGTTAATATCGATGCTGAATTAATTGAAGAAAATGGTGTTGTCGCAGGTAAAGATGAAAACTTAGTGGCTCTCTCTAATGGCTGCATCTGCTGCACATTAAAGCAAGACTTAATTCAACAACTCGCTGACTTAGTCAAACAACAAAAATATGACCATATCTTAATTGAAGCTTCTGGTATCTGTGAACCAGTACCAATTGCTCAAACAATTACCTATATGGAACAAGAATTTGAGAAGCAACACTTACCAAAGTTCTATTGGTTAGACGCTGTTATTTCTGTTACTGATGCCTTAAGACTTAGAGATGAATTTGGCTGTGGTGAAACATTAAAAGAAGCGACACGTGGTGAAGAAAACTTAGAAAACTTAGTGATTCAACAAATCGAATTCTGCGACATTGTGTTATTAAATAAAGCTTCATTAATTAGTGAAGAAGAACTCAGAAGAGTGAAACTCGCTGTTAAGGCTTTACAACCAGAAGCCGAGATTATTGAATCTGATTACTGCGACGTTGATATTGATAGATTAATTGATACAGGTCTCTTCAATTTTGATAAGGCTAGTGGCTCCGCTGCTTGGATTAGAGAATTTGAAGACTGGGATAGCGATGTCGAACATCACGATGACGATGATGACGATGAGGAAGAAGAACACCATCACCATCATGACCACGACGATGATGACGAAGATGAAGATGAGCATGAGCATGAACATCATGAACATCATCACCACCATCATCACCATCACCATGGTATTGAAAATGAAGAAGAAGGTACCGCTCTTGAATATGACATTAATACCTTCGTCTATTATCGTAGAAGACCATTTGACCAAGAAAAGTTTGAAAACTGGGTCAAAGAAGAAAGTGGTAAACACCATATCATTAGAGCAAAGGGCGTTTGCTACTTCGCTAATGAAAAAGAAAATATTTATATCTATGAATCAGCAGGTTCTCAAACAACCTTAACTTATTCAAGAAAATGGTTCTCAGCGACATTAACAAAAGCACAACTTACATATTTAAGACATAACGATGAGAACTTCGCCCATGACTGGGATGATGAATATCAAGATCGATTAATCAAACTCGTGTTTATCGGTCAAAACCTTAACGAGAAAGCTATTAGAAAAGAATTGGATCAAATTTAACATGAAAACAAACACCCTAGCAAAATACTTCGATGTCAAAACAATATGCGTTAACGGCATGATTGCCGCCTTATACGCTGCTATCACTATTGCCTGTGGCCCATTAGCCTATGAGTGGTCACAGTTTAGAATTAGTGAACTATTTAACTTATTAGTGTTCTTTAATCCTAGCTACACTATTGGTTTAACATTAGGCTGCTTACTTGCTAACTTAGCCTCCACTGTTGGTCCACTTGATATTATCTTTGGTACCTTAACCACATTAGTGTCTTGTTTAATCATGATTGTGTATTCTAGATTCGTTAAGAACTTATTCACCTCTGGATTAATTCCATGCCTCGCTAATGCGATTGTTATTCCATTAGTTATTTATTATTCATGTATTGGTACACCAGATGCGGTGGAATTAAATCTCACTACATACTTCACTATGTTTGGTGGTGTCTTCTTAGGTGAGTTTGTTTGTATCATGTGTGTTGGTTATCCATTAATACTAGTATTAAGTAAAAAGAATAAATCATTCTATAAGAGTGTCTTAGCCACAAGAAACACAGACTATAAGTGGTAAACAAAAATCTTAAAAGTGTAAAAAAGTCTAGCCGTCATGGTTAGATTTTTTATTTTTTGCTATACATTTTTATTTCACTGGTATATTATTTCCACAAATGAAAATAAGTAAGATTGTTCCTATACTATTTGTACTCACCATCGCTTCCTGTAACACTACACCTAGTTCGTCTATCTCTAGTAGTTCATCAAGTGATTCTTTAACTAGCACAAGTTCTAGTGAAAGCACATCAAGTGAAGAAAGTAGCAGCACTACTTCTAGTTCTTCTAGCAGTAGCTCATCAAGCTCAAGTTCATCTTCTTCAACAAGCAGTTCTAGTTCTTCTAGCAGTGTTTCGAGTTCTAGTAGTTCTTCAATAAGTAGTTCAAGTAGTATTATTTCTTCTAGCTCTAGTTTATCTTCAAGCAGCAGCACATCTAGTTCTTCATCTAGTTCTAGTAGCTCGCATATTGAACCGCCAGTTAACTTTGCCTTAATGTCTGCGTCTTTATATATTCCGGTATATACCAGTAATAGAAACGATTGTGTATCATATAAAGCCTGCGATTTAGAATATGCAATTAAAGATGAAAACACCTTTATTCCTTATATGTCTTTAGAAATGGCGTTATCCACTATATATGATGGCGTTCAAATTGTTAAAGAAGGTAATAAGATTACATATACATGCCCATACGATATCATCTTTACCGTTGATCATGTCGAGAACTCTATCACAGTGCACAATTTTGATTACATGATTGGTGCTGAAGGAAGTGATAGAAACGTCTTCCACATGACTAATGATACAATTGACACGCATATTAAAGAAAATTACATCACCTATCAAGGAGCAGAAGATGTCATTTTTGATTTAGATAAATATCACTTAGATATCTATAAATATAACGATGATTTCTATCTGCCATTTTCTATTGTTAACTCAATCACATTTAACATTTGCTATTGGGCTAGTTGTAACTTTAATGGTACAGCCTTCTATATATTGGATTTTTCAAAAGGTGCGGTCGCAGTGAATTATGTTGGCACATCTTTTGAAAAAGATTTCCATAAAGGCGATTACCGTTTTAAAAACGCAAGAAATAATTACGACTTTAGAGAATATAACTATAATTCTTTAATGTTCCATTTAGACCATTCATATGGTTTTATGGATTGTCGAATTAATGACTTTAATGATTATTTAACAAAGAATCATCCAGATATCGTTAATAACTTAAAGAGTGATAACGAAACGTTCTATTGCCAAGCTGTTGAAAAAATCATCAACTACGTCATTGGTGATTGCCATTCAAGCGCAGGTAATAACGCTAGTGCGTGTGGAGAATCAACATTTACTAGAGGGGGTTATTTAAGTGACCGCTACTATGGTTTAATAGACAATCAAGAGGATTTACTTGCAAGAAGATTAAGTGCTTTAGGTAGAAATGTGCCAACTCTTAGATATTATGTTGATACTGCGATTATTACTTTTGATAATTTCATGTATTATCCATATGAAATGACTGATAATGTCGCCGAACAATTAGTGAATTATGATAGTTTTGCTATGGTCTATTCTTGCATGAAGAAAATCAATAAAAGGGATGGCATTAAAAATATTTATTTCGATTTAACATGTAATACTGGTGGCGGTGTCACATCTGCCATTGGCATATTAGGTTTTTTGACTGAAAACGTTGAATTAACTACTTACTGCGCTTTAACTAAAAACTCAGTTTCTCATTCATATAAAGTAGACACTAATTTGGACAAGAAATTTGATGAAGATGATTGTCTCGCTAATAAATATCATTTCTTTATTTTGACTTCTGCTTTGTCTTTTAGCTGTGCAACTTGGTTCCCACATATCGCAAAAGAGAATGGCTGCGCCACTATTGTTGGCGAAAATACCGCAGGCGGTGCCACTAATTCATATATCACCGCTACTCCAGATGGAAAGATTTTCCGTATTTCAGGTATTGCTCCTAGAGCGGGTTTTAAAGACGATCCAAGCACCCACCCAGATGATGGTGTGCAAGTTGATATTTCTTTACCAAGAGATTATTTCTATGATAACGAAACGTTATATAATCTCGCTAAAACCAACTCATAAGCGCGACTGTTCCGCAATTAGTAATTAGATCTTTTTCTCTTCTCTTCCGAAAGGAGAATAGCAGTATAAGAAGTGCACTAATAAGGAAACACCAGCAAAGAGGAAATAACCAATTAATAGAATGATTGGGACAATATTTAAGAATGTAAAGATTGTGTATGGGAAAGTTACGGCAACATAAATCACAATAGCAAGTAAGAATGTGACCGCAAGAGAAACATACACTATTTCTGTTGTTCTAATTGTGCCTTTCCAAGGAGTTAAGACAAATGCTTTCTTTAATAATGGACGTAAAGGCATTCTAATTAATGTGATAAGAACATCGGAAAGATGTAATGAAACAAGATATATTACAGCGGCATAGCCGATGATATAACCGATTGAACGTTCTTCATATGGAGGGAATGATGTGAAAATGATACCCGCCACTAAAGAACCAATAACAAATGTTAAAGCAGCGATAAATGGATCAAATAAATCAGAACGGGCAATCTTATTCTTTGATTTACTAATATAACGGGCAAACAAGATAATTAATGTGATTAAGCATAATGCGAGTGAGGCAATAACCCATATTTTTACCGCGAATGAGACGTTTTCTAAAAACTTGGAATAATCGTTAAGGATATTGATTTTATCCGTACCACCTTCGCTATTTTCCGTCAGGATGTACATCGATTTAGCGTAATTAACTGCGTGCACACAAATGCCAACTAATACGACGGAAAGAATATAGCTGATAATAGAGAAGATAGAAATAAATAAAGAAGCGTTACCAAAGTGGAAACCAGATTTATCTTTTATGACATCCTCTTTCTCTTTTTGGTCTTCTTCAACTTTTTCACCATATAGTTCTTCCACAGTACAGCCAAAGTATGCCGCTAACGCGTATGAATATTTAGGATTAGGTACTGCGCTACCGCATTCCCATCTTGAGACTTGTTGTCTAGTTGTACCCACAGATGCGGCTAAAGCTTCTTGGGAAATGTTCTCCCTTCTACGGAGTTCGTAAATCTTTTCTGAGTAGTTCATATGTTTGTTCCTCGCCTCGTATATAGTAGCAAATGATAAATAAGGCAGTAAATCGTTAAAAAGCACATTCAACTCATAAGTGGCAAATTGCAACTTACGTAAATAGTAATTAATAAACAAAAAACGGCAATTTACTAACTGCCGTTTTTACAATTTCAAAGATTTATGCTTGCTCTTTCTGATTGTTATCTTTTGGCGCCACTTTTGCTGCGTTTTGGTCAATTGTCAATTGTGCTTGTAAAGCATTCCAATTAATAGTTTCCAAAAAGTGATTAAAACTAAGATAATCCAACATATTGTTTAAATAGTTATCAATCCACTGATATTCTTTCTTTTTAAACGGATAGAAGATCGACTTCGTTTTTTCACTAATTCCTATATTTACTATAAATGATTTGCACGTAAGCTTTCGCCAGTCATCTTTTAAGCCAACGTAGTACTTAATAAAATCAATTGGAACATTTGCTGTATAATCCTTGGGTTCAATTGAAATAGATAATTTGAAAAATTTGAAATCAAAAACAACAGTTTTTTTGTTCGGTTTGCTTATCTTTGCTCCTTTTGGCAAATTAAATTCAAACTTTTGATACCTTCCTGAATTGGTGTAAACAGCAATTACTTCTCCTCGCCCTTTTATTTTATTCTTCTTAATTGAGTTGAAGGCTGTTCTATTTTCCATCGGTTCCGAGAATAATTTGATAAATCTATTATTTAAGATAAGAGTAGACAATTTCTCGCCTTCGTAGACTTCTGAATACTTTGACTTAGTTCCATTAAAGAAATCGGTTGTAGTTACAGATAACTTGTCTAATAGGCAAAATTCAATTGCTTCTATGAGCAAATCACGAGAATCTTTTTCATTTTCTTTCGCATCTGACGGATCTGATGATTTTCCACCCAACCATAATTGTTTGAGTGCATCATTTTCTGCAAAAGCATCTCTCATAGCGGTTGCGATTCCAATAGAAGCACCATAGCGAGGCAAAGACACCATATTTTTATTCTCGTCATATGCAAATGTGCCCTTAAAAGCAAAAACCCTTTTCCTATTTACAATACGATAGATGATATAAATAACAAATACGACAGCAATAATGCCGCATCCTACCCATAAAGCCCAAACATTATCAGGGCTTGGATTACAGCAGTAATTCGCTATCAGACCAACCGAAAAAGCCAAAACGATAGATGAAATAAATAACTTTAATAACCTATCACGTTTTTGTCCAATCTCATAAATAATAGTTTTCATAACATTTCCTCGATGCAGAGATAACTTTTAAAACAAGCCATCGAAAACCTACACTTTTTGATACATTTTAATATGTTTCATATTTAAAAAACACAAAAATATTGATTAAATAAGAAAAAAATGACTTTCGACAGTCATTTTTTTGCAAATTTAGTGTATCGATTTGCGGGAGACCGCTTTCGATAAAATTTAAGTTTGGGGCGAGTGACCAGATTCGAACTGGCGAATGCCTGGTTCACAGCCAGGTGTGTTAGGCCTCTTCACCACACCCGCCAAATTGCTTAAATATAATAATATTTTTATATGGTATTGTCAAAGTCTTTTAGCAAGAAAAAAATACCCCGCTTATACAGAGTTTGCATAAACGGGATATTTCTTTGATTAGAATTCAATGACTTTTTCGCTTGTGATCATTGTGATGAGGTCAACGACCCACCAGATCCAGCCAAGGAAGACGGCGATAAGAATCCAAACAACCATCATTGCCCAGTTCTTCTCGTTGACTTTCTTAATGATACGATAGACCATCCAAGTTAAGTCTAAGTAGAAGATACAGAAGACAATTTTGAGCACTTTGGATAAGCCTTCCATCCATTTTACATAGCCCATAATTCTTTCTCCTTTACATTATGTTTTTATGCGACGAGGAATGCCTTATAACCTAAGTACGCCTCGTAAACATCAACTTTGGAAACGATTTCCATTGGAGCGTGCATGTTGAGCACTGGAATACCAGCGTCAATCACTTTCATATTGTAGTTACCTAAGATGTAGGCGATTGTACCACCACCACCTTGGTCAACTTTACCAAGTTCAGCATTTTGCCAGTTAACATTAGCGTCATCCATGACTTTTCTAATGAATGCATAGTATTCTGGCATGGAATCGTTAGAACCAGATTTACCACGTGCACCTGTATATTTATTGAAGACTAAGCCTTCACCTAAATAAGCAACGTTCTTTGGATCACTGACGGATGCATATAATGGGTCATAACCCGCACTGACATCAGAAGATAACATTTCACTATTTTCCATTGCAAGTCTTGCAGCCCATAATGGGTGGTCACTACCCGCTAAAGCGAGAAGTTTAGCAATTGCGTTTTCAAAGAATAAGGATTGAGCACCTGTGGCACCAACTGAACCGATTTCTTCTTTATCAACTAAGATACAGCAAGCGGTTTTATTAACTTTCTTAGTGTCTAATAAGGCCATTAAGGATGTATAAGCACAGCTTCTATCATCATGGCCATAACCAGCCACCATGCTTCTATCTAGACCATAGTCTCTAGCAGCACCAGCTGGAACGATTTCGATTTCCGCAGAGATGAAGTCTTCTTCATCAATGTCATATTTTTCTTTTAATAAACGTAAGACATTGGCCTTAACTGGTTCTTTGTCTTCATCATTTAATGGCATAGAACCTAAAGTGATATCAAGGTTTTCGCCTTCGATAGCTTTTGCTAAGGTTTTAGCCATTTGGTCAGCGGATAAGTGAATTAATAAATCTGTAATACCAACGATAGGATCTTTTGGATCATCACCGATATTAATATCAACAACTGTACCATCTTTCTTACAAACCACACCGATTAAGGCTAGTGGGATGGTTGTCCATTGATATTTCTTAATGCCACCATAGTAGTGAGTGTCACCTAAGGCAAAGCCTTTGGCCTCATAGAATGGGTGTTCTTTTAAGTCTAAACGTGGGGAGTCAATGTGGGCTCCTAAGATTCTTAAACCATTTTCAATTGGTTCTTTGCCGATAATGAAGGCGGCAACATTTTTCTTTTTGTTAATGAAATAGACACGGTCACCCGCTTTAACGGATTTAACTTCTTCAGCGTTTTTAAAGCCATTGGCCTTTAATAACTTTTCAGCTTCACGGACCGCTAATCTTTCATTCTTAGCGACAGTGATGAAATCTTTATAGCCTTCGTTGAAGTCCATGACTGGTTTTGTGTCTTTATACTTTAACCAAGCATTTTTACGATACATATCTAATCTTCCTTTCTAAATAATTCGATACCATAATCATTCTATAACATTTTGTTGAAATGTTAATAAATACACTAATTTATTTTCTTTTTCATGACCTTTGATAAACCCTTTTTCGCTGTTTCTCTATATCCAGCATGTAAATCCTTACCGGTTAGATACATTGTTAATAGCGATTCATCAAAAGTAACTTTAGAAGCTTCGATTGGTAAGATGCCAACGATAGAAGCGGCATTAATTGCTTTAAGCGCGAATATCGCGCATCTTTCAATACATGGGATTTGAACATAGCCTTTAACAGGGTCACAAGTTAAGCCTAAAGAGTGCTCTAACGCTACTTCAGCGGATTGGGCAATCTTTTTATATTCATAACCAAGCGCTGTCGCTATCATAGCCGCACCCATCGCGCATGCCACACCTATCTCTGCTTGGCAGCCTGCTTCCGCACCTGAGATGGAGGCATTACTTTTGGCTAACAAGCCAATAAGACCCGCTACTAAGAAACCTTTGCGGATGTCATCGTAAGGGACTTTCTTCATTTCTAAATATTTAACAACGCCAGGAATAACACCCGCACTACCACAGGTAGGGGCAACGACAATTACGCCACCCGCAGCATTTTCTTCACTCGCGGCAAATGACGCAATAGCGACGTTTGTTTGAATATCATCTTCCTTATGTTCTTTAAGCATATTTTCATACATGACTTTAGCTTTTCTTTTAACGTGTAATTCACCAGGAAGTTCACCATCAGTGTAAATACCTCTAGCGATTTCATCCTTAATCATTTGGTAAATCTTATCGATATAGGAAAGTATTTCATCCCCTTCGTGATAAAGAACATATTCCCATAACGAATAGCCAAAATCACGGCAGTACGCCATAATCTCGGATAAGGTATGATGTGGATATAAATCATTATCGTCTTGCTTCTTTTCGTTATTGATGGTGATAACACCACCACCGATAGAGACGATAACATCTTTCTTTACTTCATTATTGGTTAAGGTAGTTTCAAAGATCATCGTATTAGGATGTTTGACTCTTTTTCTAGTATCAAAAACAACACGATGGTTAACACCTTTTAAATACTTATCAATGATGTAGTCAGTTAAGTGACCTTTACCAGTCGAGGCTAAAGAACCGCATAATGTGACTTTGACACTAGCGATATCTTGATATTTATCGAGAATATATTTAACAGCGTTTGTGGGTCCGATGGTGTGTGAAGAACTAGGACCATGACCGATATAAAAGACTTCTCTAATTGATTGCATATTATTCCCCTAGTTCATCATTGATGATTTGAAGTGCTTCTTCTGTCACTTCATCTTCATCAAGATTAGACATATCTAAATAATTAGGAGTGAAGACAAAGTCTTGATTCCTCAATTCGTTAATATAATCTGTAAAACGTTCTAAAGAATAATCTAGGTTTAAAGAACGATGAGCGATGTGTCTAGTTGGTAATCTATCTAAGAATCTTTGGTAGAGTAATGGAATATCGCCTGTTAAAACGAGTAAAACTGTTTGATAGTTATATTCTTCAGCAATTCTTTTAATTTCGTTTAATTCGTCTGTTCTAAAGTTTGCTTCCAAGATTAAATCATTATTCACTAAAGCACATTGCTTAAAGAAATAGATCATATCTTGCGTCGCTGTTACTGAAAGTAAGCGATTCTCTTGACGGTTTTGATAACCGATAACATCACAAGCGATTTCCTTTAAGGCGTCTTTAGTAAGAAAAGGCATACCTAAGACTTGGCTTAAAGAAGCGGCTAAGGTTGATTTACCTGCGGCTAAATCACCAGTGATAATAATTAATCTTTGCATAACAAAATAATAATATCGGTTTTATGAGTAAAAAGAAAGGCGCTTAGCGCCGTTCTCTTATCGATGTTTGGCGTGGAAGCTAACGCCCATCGCGTTTGGGCCACAGTGACTACCAGCGGTTGGATTCACCACTTCGTATTCAATGTTAAGGTCTTGACCGAAGTGAGCTTTAAGCATATTACCAAATTCTTCAGCGATTTCTAAGGCGTCTGTATGAGCGATAATCACTCTATGACCTTTAATGTCGTCTTCTAAATCGATAACGTATTGTAAGAGTTTTTGTAATGTTTGTTTACGACCACGACATTTATCTTTAGTAGCCATCTTACCATCTTCACCAATATAGATGATTGGTTTTAAACCAATGATGTTACCAAAGAAAGCCGCAAAGCCAGAGACACGACCACTTTTACCGAAGAACTTTAAGTCATCAGCATAGAAGTAGAAGGCTGTCTTATCAACTTCAGTAGCCGCCCATTTTTGGATTTCTTCAATGGAAGCACCATTCTTATACATCTCACCAATACTTAAGCAGATATTATAACTACCTAAGGTGATACCTTTGGTATCGATAAGGGTAAGTTTTCTTTCTGGGTATTTTTCAGACAATTCTTCCATTGCTAAACGGAGGGAATTAAATGTTGCAGACATCGCAGCGGAGAAGTGAACATATAAAATGTCATTGCCCGCGGCAAATTCTGGTTCGAAGTAATTGATGTATTCAACCGGAGAAAGAGCGCTTGTGGTTGGAATAGTACCCGCTCTTAATTGGTTATAGAAAGCTTTGTAGTCAAATTCCTTAAAATCAACATATGGACGAATTTCTTGTCCGTTGATTGTATAAGGCATAGAAATAAGTTTGTAACCGTATCTAGCCGCTACTTCTGGCGTGATATCGGTATCAGTATCAGTATATAAAGTGTACATATGTAAAACCTCACTTTCATTATAGCAACAATATTCTACTTTGAAGATTTACAAAATGTTACAAGTGTAAAATAGAAAAAACCAGCATTTTTCGTGCTGGTTTTTGCTAGCTTAATAATGGATATTAAAGACCTTTATCTTCTAAGATTGGAGCAGCAGCGTTTGCAACACCTGCGATCATAGCAAGGATAGCAAAGACGATTGGACCTGCACCTAATTGGAAGTATTTAATACCAAGACCATCAGCGTTCATGCCTCTATAGATGGCGCCTGTTAATAACATCATAACTGCGCCTAAGACGATAACGCCACCGGCGATGAATGATAATTTCTTTGTGAGATCTTTACCGATAAGTTCGTCGATGAATACAAAGGCTAAACCTGCGAGTCCTCCGAATAAGACGAATAAATAACCAATAAAGCCAAGAACGGTACCTTTAGTATCAGCGTCATCAAAGAACGCTTCATTCCACATCAAGAACACATCATTTGGATATTCTGAGTGAACGATTTGTTTGGTGATGAACATTGAGATAAAGGTGATTACCGCGATAAGAGCAGCGGCCATTCTAAGAAGAGAATGGAGTTTAAGATACTTATTTTCCATGCGATATCTCCCTTTTGTGTTATACAACAAAAATTATAAGAATAATGAAGAATTTTACAACTTTTATTTTAAATAATGGGTATTTTCACTATTTATTAGCGTATTCAATGATTTTTTCGTTTAAAGAATTAATATCATAGAAACCACCAGGAATGTGATAGGTTGGATTGCCATTATCATCCACAGTACACATTGGTTGATTGAATTCTGTTAATGGGATGTCTGGATCCGCACCATTTTCGAATCCGTGGAATTCCTTCTTTGTTTGATCAAAAATCCCAAGGTGGAGATTAGAAGAATGATACACGTATTGGCTATTTGGCAAATAATGGATAGCAACAGCGCATTCACCACCACCGGAATTTTCGCCAATAATTTTGACTCCCATTGCTTGGGCATAGCACGGGAAAGCATTGCCACAAGAGAATGAACAATCAGATGTCAGAATATAGAAATTAAATCTATTACCATAGGCATCGTTTTGATTGTATAAACCGTCACCATTGATATCAGAAGTACTTCTATAGGTGAAGACCATTTCTTCTGAGTCATCATAGAAGTTAATGGACGATTGGTTATTTTTGCTGAGTAGTGGTAAAAGTTTAATTAAAACACCAAGGGTACCACCACCATTTAAGGAAACATCGATAATGACGTTTTCTACTGAACCATGATTAGAAATCTCTTTTAGTGTGTCACGGAATAAGAAGAAGGTGTCATATTTATAAGCATCTGCTTTAACACGACCAGAGTTATCAAAGACTTGATCGTATGTACCGTATTTGAACGAGTCAAAATAGAACATGGCGGTTTTACCATCATCGCTGTAGCGGATATCGCCTTCAGCAGGTTCAACAATTGATGTGCCTTGATACTTTTCTTTACGTAAAGTTGTTAAGCGTTCTTCTAATTTATTTCTTGCCACAATGCCTTTGGCATATGGGGCTCTAACGTTTTCTCCCCAAGCACTGTTAACTCTAACAACACCGGTGTGGTTATCATCAAAGAGATTAACAGCTTCTGAGAAAGCATATCCTCTAGTGGAGGCCACGCCAGAATAGAACTTATCATATAAGCCCTTTTGCTTATAGAACTGTTTCATATTCTCAATGCCGTGATATTGTCTTAAACCATAGAAGTTTTGCATGACGTATAAGAACGCACTGGCGTTATATTTAATAAGGTAATCAGGCATTGTTGAATAACCGACGGCTTTAGCCATTTGATCATCTACTGAAGTATAAGTAAGACCATCTCTAAACGCTAGATCACCAAAGTCATCTGGAGCGGTTGAAGCATAGAGATTTTTATAGTTATATGTAACATATAAACCTGAAGATTCAGAGAATGAGAGGTCTAAAAGACCTAATGGGAAATAGATATCACCATCATTTCTTAAATAATCAAAGTCACAATCTTTATAAGTAAATGTCGAGTAGTTATTTTCCCCAAGTTGTTCATAGGTTTGTGAACTTTCAACACCATAGCTTAAAACATCAAGAGGAGGAGTAATACCACCTTCACCTGTTCTTAAGACATTAGAAATATCACCAGCTCGGATGACTGTCTTCTCCAAGGGAGATATTGCCGCGACAAAATAAACATCATCATTCTTTTTGATGGTCCATTGAGTGATAAATCCGCTGGTGGATACTTCACTAGTCACACCTTCTTCAAAGAACTTATCGTAGATAGAAGCATATTGTTTTACTGTTAAATAAGGAACGTATTTTTCACCATTTCTAAAGCGTAAATTGAGACTACCAACATTAGCTTTACTTAATTGAGGATTATCATCATAAGCAATTAAATCTAAAACATAAACGCCCACTGTTTTTTCATCAGAGTTGGAATTGAAAATATCAAGAAAATCACATGATGAAAGAAGTAGGACAGGTAAGATTGATAATAACGCTGATTTTCTTTTCATATAGCTACCCTACAAATGATTATTCTGCTTTAGCTTCTTCTTGTGGGTGATATTCACTTTTATAAATTAAGCCTTTATGTGTAGCGATTGTATGGCCAATATAGTACACAACTACCACAATTAGGGCACCCATGCATGTATCAGTGAGGAAGTGTGCACCCACTAACATTCTGGAGAACATCATTAATAATGTCCAAGCAAAACCGATGTAGAACATCATTGTTTCTTTACCCTTCAATTTCTTAAAGAACATTGATAAATATGGTAAGGTCATCATTAAGATAGCAGCACTACCTGAGTGACCACTTGGGAAGGATTTAAATTCTTCTTTTGTGATATCAATACCATATAAGTTATGACCTTCATTAATGTATTCTTTATAGCCATGGAATGTTTCCCACCAGTTTTTGAAACCAACTTCACCACTTCTAACAACATAGCGGTAACGTGGACGATGGATAACTAACTTAATTAAGTAGCTTGTTGGGATTAAGGCCATGATGAAGATGATAGCCATCACCATTAAAGCCGTCCATAAGGTATTTTCATCACCTTTCTTACAAACTAAGAAGCCTAACGCACCAAAGCCACCGAAAACAAAGACGTTAACCGCCATTGTTGGGATGAGTAAGGATGGATTATTGAAACCATTAACAGATGGAACATCTTTGGAGCCTAAATAGACAGATAAGCCATAGCCTAAGGCCACTAAGAACCAGGAGATTAATTTCCAAATAATATGTAAATCTTTTTTCTTAATAGAAGTGATTAAAAGACCACCAGCGCAGAATGATAATCCTGCATAGCAGGGATATGTACCAAATGCGGCCATAATCTTACCAAACATATTGCCATCTGAGTAAATGGCTTCGTTGAGTTGCAAGTCCACAAATGAACCAACAATAAAACCGGCTAATAAGATGCCGATAACAATATAGAAATGTCTTTTTTTAATCATGAGAATGTTCTCCAATAGTAACTATATAGTTATTGTAGCACTTTTAGATTGTCTTATCATTTGTATTTTCGAATTAAATGTGTCACAATTCTAAACGAAATATGATTTGCAAAAACGATTTATACGATTTATTAGATGAATCCTTCTCTTATGTTATCTGCAATGACAACGGCGATAAATTAGAAGAACTTTTTGATCGCACCATTGAAGAAAATAAAGACAACTTTGTTGTATTTAAAAATGAATTAGAAATCATTAAGGATATCTTAAAAGAAGATTTACAGTTCTTTATGGATAGCGATCCTGCGGCTTCATCACTAGATGAAATCAAGATGGCTTATCCTGGGTTTAAAGCTATCGCTATTTATCGTATCTCACACGTTTTATATAAATTAGGTTATACAGTTCACGCTCGTTACTTCTCAGAATTAGCGCATTCTCAAACTGGTATTGATATTCATCCAGGTGCAACGATTGATTATCCATTCTTTATTGACCATGGTACAGGTACTGTTATTGGTCAAACCTCCACCATTGGTAAAAGAGTGAAGATCTATCAATGTGTCACTCTTGGTGCGGTCTCTCTTAGTAATGCAGAAAAAATGAGGGGCGTTGTTAGGCACCCACAAGTTGGTGATAACGTAACCATTTATGCTGGCGCCTCATTACTTGGCCCAATTAAGATTGGTGATAACGTCACAATCGGTAGTAACGTCTTCTTATTAGAGGATGTACCAAGTAACACTCGCGTGGTCATTGGTAAACCTGCATTAGTGTTCACAAAGAAGTAAGGCTCAAAGTTAATGAGTCTTTTTTCTTGCAAATAAAAATAGATTGTATACAATTTATTATGGAGGAAATAATTATGAACATTTACGATTTCTCAGCAAACGATTACTTAGGAAACAGCGTTTCCTTACAACAATACAATGGTCAAGTCATCCTTGTGGTTAACACCGCGACAAGATGTGGCTTTACTCCTCAATATGAAGGTTTAGAGGCTTTATACGAAAAATATAAAGACCAAGGATTTGTGATTTTGGATTTCCCATGTAACCAATTCTTAGCCCAAGCTCCAGGAACTTCTGAAGAGATTCACGCTGTTTGTTCTTTAAGATACAACACCCAATTCCCACAATTTGAAAAGATTAAAGTTAATGGCAAAGATGCCCATCCTTTATTCGTTTATTTAGAATCTCAAAACGAAGAAAAGAAGGTTAAGAAAGTTAAATGGAATTTCACCAAATTCTTAATTGGTAGAGATGGTACTTTCTTAGGCAGATTTGAACCAACCGTTAAACCAGAAGACATTGAAGAATCTATCGTTAAAGCTTTAGGCAAATAATATGAAAAACGAAGAGTGCTTAAGACTTGAAAATCAAATCTGTTTTCCAATGTATGTAGCGAGTAAGGAAATTGTCCGCCGCTATATTCCTTTACTTAATAAATTGGACTTAACATATACCCAATACATTACCTTATTAGCGTTATGGGAAAAGGATCATATCACTGTTAAAGAATTAGGCAAAAAACTATACCTTGATTCAGGAACTTTAACGCCACTCTTGAACAAGTTAGAAAAGAAGGGCTATATTATAAAGAATAAAAGCGATAAAGATGGTCGTGAGTTAGTGGTCATTGTGACTACTAAAGGATTAGAGCTTAAGCAAAAAGCTTTAGAAGTACCACCTGAAATCGCAAAATGCGTAAATTTAAAGAAAGAAGAAGCAATAGTTTTTTATCAATTATTGCATAAGGTCCTGGACGGTTTTTATGTCAAATAATAGAAGTAAGGTCATTGTTAGAACTAGTGTTATTGGTATTCTCACCAATCTTGGTTTAGTCACACTTAAGGCATTCGTTGGTATTATCGCAGGTAGTATTGCGATTATCATGGACGCCGTTAATAACTTAAGTGATGCTTTATCTAGTGTCATCACCATTGTAGGCACTAAATTATCACAAAAGAAACCAGACGCTAAACACCCTTATGGTCATGGTCGAGTCGAATATATTACTAGCTTAATCATCAGCGTTATTATTCTTATCGCTGGTGCTACCGCGATTGTGGAATCAATCATTAGTATCATCGAGCAAAAAACTCCAAGTTTCGATGTTGTTTCATTAATTCTTATCGCTGTCGCGGTCTTAGTTAAAATCGGTTTAGGTTTATACTTTAGACACGTTGGTAAGAAGGTAAATAGTGAAGCTTTAAAAGGCTCTGGAATTGATGCGTTATTCGATGCTTTATTATCCTTAGGCACCCTCGTTGCTATCGTTGTTTCTCTTGTTTGGAAAGTTAACATTGAAGGTTATATTGGTGTTGTCATTGGCTTATTCATGATTAAGTCTGGAATTGATGTTTTAAGACAATCATTATCAAGCATTATTGGTGAGCGCACTAGCAAGGAAACAAGTGATGCGATTAAACATCTTGTTTGTGAAAATCCTGAAGTTAAAGGTGCTTACGATTTAATCGTTAATAACTATGGTCCAGATAGAGGTATTGGTTCTATCCATATCGAAGTTGATGACAAGATGACCGCTAAAGACATTCATCCATTAACTAGAAAGATTGCTTTTGAAGTATACGAACAGTTTGGCATTATTATGACCATAGGCATTTATGCCTCTAATAATAGTGACCCACTTATCAATAAGATTAGAGCAGATATCCAACAAGAAGTCTTAGCGCACCCCACTATTAAACAAATTCACGGTTTCTACTGTGATCAAGAAAGTAAATCAATTACATTTGATGTCATTGTAGATTTCAAAGATAAAGATGCTCCTAAGCTCATCAAAGAAATACATGATGACTTACAAGCAAAATATCCTGATTACAATTTCAGTATTGTGGAAGATAAAGATTTCACAGACTAAAAGAAAAGCCCTAAAGGGCTTTTTTAATATCTTCTAAACTGATAGGTCCTTGTCTAACAAGTCTGATTTCTTCACCTGTTAGATCAATGATTGTGGAAGGAAGTCCACCCACTGATTGACCAGGGATAATAACTGGTACTTCTTCACCAAAGATTTCTTTTACTTCCTTATCATTCATAGCCGGTTTTTGATCCGCTCTATTAGCGGAAGGAACTAGAAGTGGTTTTTTTAAATACTTTAGTAAATCTAACGCTTCTTTATTAGATGGGATTCTCACCCCTACCACGCCTGTGTTATGTGTGACATAGGCAGGCACGCACTCTTTACACCTGAGCAAAAGTGTCACTGGCCCAGGCATGAACTTTTTAAGCGCATTTAATACGCTTTTTTCAATGAAAGCATACTTATTAATTTCCTCTAAATCATAGAGCATTAAGGTGTATGGTTTATCTTCTCTTCTTCTCTTAATCTTATTTAAAAGTTCATAGGCTTTTTCATCATCATAAAAGACACCTAAGCCAAAAACTGTTTCAGTTGGAAAGGCAATGACTTGATGACTATTTAGTGCTTCTTTAGCGGCAAGAAAATATTTATCCATATTAGAAAGAAACATCAGTTGGTTTTGCTACACTTGCGGTTCTATCGCCAATCGCAAAATAGGCGTAAAGATAAGCATCTCTACTTTCTTCAGAATGGCTCACAAACGCTTGTTGATTAATCTTAATATAACCGTGAGTAGCGGTCTCGTCTCTTAAGAGACCATGAATATCAAACTTTAAAGTATGGCCATCACCAACAATGGTAATGCTATCGAATATCTTACCTTTTAGACCTTCAGAGAAAGAGAAGTACTTCCAGTTGATTTTCTCATTCCAAGTAACTTCATATTTTTTCTCAGAAAGAGGAGCATCTGGATTCTCAGGAAGGCAGTAAACATAAGCAGTTTCAATGATGTCTCTTTTAGAGATTTGCATGCATTGACCAGCGACATAATCTGGTTCAGTTCCTGTTTCTAAACAAAAGCATCTTTTCTCATAGTCACAGGCTGTGAGAAGAAGGCCGCTTATTGATACTAATAGCAATGCTTTTTGTAATAGTTTCATACTAACCTCTATTGTAAACAATAATGGGTATTTTGTTAAATGTCTTTTTCTTTAGCGAAAAAATGTATTTTTTATATTTTTGTAGGTGTGATATATTTTTCTTGTTTGAAAGAGGGAACTTTATAATGAAACATTTAATTATTTTTAATCCAGCCGCTGGTAAAGCCAATGATGGCGGCGCAGCTTTTGAGCAAAAGATTAAAGAAAGCTTTGAAGGATTAGATTACGAAATATATAAAACAACAGGCCCACGTGCGGTCGTCGATTTCTTAAAAGGCTATTTAAAGAAAAATGCTAAAGACACTGTTAGAGTTTATGCCTGTGGCGGTGACGGCACAGTTAACGAAGCTGTTAACGGTATGGTTGATTTTGATAACGCTGAACTCGCAATCTTACCAACTGGTACAGGTAATGACTTTGTCAAAATCTATGGTGTCACAAATGAAAACGTTGAAAAATATCGTGATTTCAAACCATTAATTAACGCTGAACCTGTTGCTGTTGACTTAAGCAAAATCTCTGGTGCTTCTTTAAGAGAACCAATGTATTCCATTAACGTTATTAACTTTGGTTTCGATGCCATTGTCGGTGCTCGTGGTAACTACTATAAAGAACATGGCTTACCAAAAGACGCTAAAGAAGGTACAAACCCATATGACTACGCTTTAAAGCACGATGCGATGAAGTATGGTCGTTTCAACGATATCGAAGTTTTTGCTGATGGTGAAAAACTCAACGAAAAACAAATGTTATTAGCCACATTGGCTCAAGGCCAATATGTTGGTGGTCAATTCAAATGCGCTCCTAAGAGCAGCAACACCGATGGTTTAATCGATGTCTGTGTTTTAAAGACTATGACATTCCTTGGTTTAGGTATGATTATCGGTACATATACCAAAGGCAAACACCTTGATAGACCAAGAAAGAAAATCGTCTATCGCCAAGCTAAAGAAATCAAAATGGTTTCTCCAAAAGACTTTGATGTTTGTGTCGATGGCGAAATGATCTGCGGTAAAGAATTCAAAGTCGAAATTTGTCCAAAGGCTATTAAATTAGTCGCTCCTAAAGCTGAATAATTGAAAATATGTTAGTTTCTATATTTTGTGTAGCCGTTGGCGCTATTTTATCCATTGTCAGTGCTTTTACATTCTGGCCTGTACAAATGTGGTATGACATCTATCGACCAATTGTCCTATTTATCGCTGGTTACTTTGGTGGTTTAGCGATTGCCTGGGTCTTCTTTGATTTAGCCGGTAGATTTACTGTTTCTTACAAGAAAAACTATACTAAACCATCTAAATTTGCCCACTTCTTATTAACAAGTGGCATTTCCTATATCAATAACCATGCGAACGTTCGTGTAAAAAAGATTGGTTTAGATAAGATACCAAGTGAGAAGTTCTTACTTGTTAGTAACCATAAGAGTAAGTTTGACCCAATGTTAACCGCTCAAGCATTAAGTAAATTTGATTTAGCCTTCGTGACTAAAGAAGATAACATGAAGATTCCTCTTGCAGGTAGATTCATGTGGAGAAACGGCTATATGCCAGTCAATAGAGCGGATAAGATGCAATCTCTTGAACAATTCAAAAAAGCCGCGGAATTAATCGGTTCTGGAGCATCAAGCGTTGGTATCTATCCTGAAGGCAGTCGTCAAGAAGAACATGTCATCTTAGCGGACTTCCATAATGGGGCCTTCAATATTGCCACTAGAACAAAATGTCCAATTGTCATTCTGACATGTAAGGGCACAAGTCAAATCCATAAGAGATTCCCAAGATCTACGAAAGTTGAATTAAAAGTTGTACAAGTCTTGTACTACGAGGATTACTCCTCAATGAATGCGACAGACTTATGCAATTACGTCCATGATATTATGTATAAGGAATTGAGTGAGTAGCATCACTCTTTTTCTTTATCTTAGATACTATCTTTTCATATAATGAAAGAGAGGGGTATTACATATGGCGACAAGAAAGAAATCCACGACTAGTAAAATAATCAAGCAAGGAAAGAAGATGGCTAAGAAGAATCCAAAAGGATTTATTGCTTTAGTTATTATCCTTGTTCTTTTAGTAGGCCTTGGTGCCGCTGGATACTTTGTTTATATCAATATGTTCCCAAAAGTCGTCTTTGCTTTAGTGGGCAAAGAACAAGTTAACGTTGGTGTTGGTGCTAAATACAAAGAACAAGGTGTTAAAGCTACCTATAACGGTAAAGATATCCATGATGAAGTGAAGATTGAATACTACTTAAATAGTGAATTAAAAAGCAGTGTCTCCACTGAAGAAAAAGTCACATATACCGCCAAATACAAACTAGATTATCAGAAGTTCTCTGGTGAATTAGAAAGAAAGATCACCATTACTGATGTCGAAGCCATTGATATTAACTTCTTAGAATTAGGTAATAAATACACAGGCGACTCCACCTTTATTAAAGCTGGTGACACCGATATCTTAATCGACGCTGGTAGTAGAAACGGTAGCGCCTCTACTATTAGTGAATTTATTGATACTTACTGTGATGATGGCGTTCTTGAATACGTTATCGCTACTCACGCTCACCAAGACCACATCGCAGGTTTTGTGGGTACCAATTCAGCGGAAGGTATCTTAAAACACTATAGGATTGATACATTGATTGACTTTGTTTATAGCAATTCTGATGCCGCTGTTTATAAGAACTATGTCTCATTAAGAGATGAACAAGTCGCTAACGGCAATATTTCTCATCACTACACCGCTGCGGATTGTGTTAATCAAACTAATGGTGCTTCTAAGGTCTATGATATTGCCGCTGGTATTACCATGGAAATCCTTGATCAAAAGTTCTATCACGAAAAGACAAGTGATGAAAATGATTACTCCGTTTGTACCTTATTCACTCAAGGTGATAACCACTACTTATTAACTGGTGATTTAGAGGAAAAAGGGGAGGCTTCCTTAGTGGAACTCAATAACCTACCTGAATGTGAACTCTTTAAAGGTGGTCACCACGGTAGTTATACCGCAAATACTGATGTACTTCTAAGCGTTATTAAGCCAAAGACCGTTTGTGTCTGCTGCTGTGCTGGTAGTACTGAATATACTACAAATCCTGATAATACATTCCCTGCTCAAGCCACAGTTAACCGTATTGCAAAATATACTGATAAAGTCTATGTCACCACTGTTGTCGCGGATGATGATAAGGGCTATAAATCATTAAATGGTAATATCAATTTCCACTGCCAAGCTGGTACTGAATATGTTGTTACAGGCAGTAACAATTCCGTTATCTTAAAAGAGTCAGATTGGTTCAAACATAACCGAACCTGGCCAACTTACTAAAAAAATAATAGCAAGCGTAAAAACTTGCTATTTTTTTACAAAAGGCGTATACCTATCGGTATGAACAATCAAAAGAAACGTTTGAATCCATACTTACTCGTTATTCTTTCATTTGTCATTATCATCTTGATTGGCTCAGTTCTTTTAATGTTCCCATTCTCTAGAACCGCCAATGACTATGGTAATTACATTGATTGCTTATTCTTGGCAACATCCGCCACTTGTGTGACTGGTCTTAACTGTTTCCATCAAGGTATTGCTACTGAATTAACATTTGCGGGTCAACTAATTTTATTACTCCTCATCCAAGTTGGTGGTTTAGGATTCATTACTATCTTTACATTCGTCTTCACTATCTTTAACCGTAAATTACAATTTAAAGATCGTTTATTCATTTCCTTAATGGTTAACAATGAAGATATGGCGCAGGTCACCACTTTCGTAAGAAAGATTATCTTAATCTCCTTCTCTTGCGAATTAATTGGTTTCCTTTTAGGTTTACCTGTCTTCCTTCAATATTCTGAAAATGTTGGAAGTGGCTTATGGAACTCATTATTCACTTCTATTTCTTCTTATAACAACGCTGGATTCGATTTATTTGGGAACGCTTCTCTTATTAGAGGTAACGGTGGTTTCATTGATTCATTACCAAATTGGGCCTATTACTATTTATGCTCCTATATCATGGTGCTTATCGTATTAGGTGGCATTTCATTCCTTGTGGTTATGGATATCTTTGCGAAACGCAATTTCTCACAATTACGTGTTTTCACTAAGATTTCTTTATTGATGACAGGTACTTTAATTATCACTGGTTTCTTTGTGTTCTGGATGGGTCAAGGATTCCAACGTCCGTTTGACGCTTTATTCCAATCTGTGACATGTAGAACCGCAGGCTTTGCGACTTTAGACCAAGATAAGTTAAGTGTTGTAAATAAAGTCTTCTCTTGTTTCTTAATGTTCTTCGGTGGTAACCCATTAGGTACCGCTGGTGGCGTTAAGACCACTACTTTGTATATTATCGTACTCGCTATGATTTGCTATTTAACTGGACGTAAGGTTACTTCCTTCCATAGAAGATATTCTAACGAAGTTATCGTTAAAGCGATGTCCTTAGTTATTCTTGGTGTCGCTGTTATCTTCTTAAGCTTTATTGGTGTTTATGCCTTTGAGGCTAAGATGGATGTACAAGCCTTGGGCTTAGAAAGCACAAAAGCCAGTGCCTTAGCGTATGAAGTATTCTCCGCTTTCGGTACTGTTGGTGTCAGTGCGGGTGTCACTCCACACTTAAGCTATGGTAGCAAGATCATTATTATTCTTTTGATGTTTATTGGTCGATTAGGCCCAATTACATTCTTACAATTATTGGGTAGCAAAATGCGCTTTGATGACCAAAGCAAATATCGCTTCGTAGAAGAAGATTTCTTAATTGGCTAATGAAGATTATTTATTCTTCATCAGCTTTCTTATATTTATTCGTTCCTCTTAAGGCTTCAATTAAAGCTTGCTTTTCTAATGGACGGAAGAAGTAGAAGCCTTGTAGTAAGACATCAGCATCAGCTTCTTTAATGAGTAAGTATTGGTCAATGTTTTCAACACCGACGATAGAAGCTTTCATGTTGAAACGACGGATTAATTGTAATAAAGCTTTTAAGGCGTTATAGCGTTGGTTATCACTATCGATGTGATTGACAAGGTTACGAGAAATCTTCACTTCATCGAAACCGATTTCTTTTAAGATTTCAACGGAGATATAACGGCCAGTATATTGGTCACACACTAAGACGATATTGAGATCTCTAAGCACTTTACCAATTTGCTTAAATTCATCGATATGGGTAGAGACATCGTTTTCAGGAATTTCGAAAGCGATGAAGTGCTTTGGAAGTTTAAGACTTTCAATATACTTTTTAATATCTTTAGCGAAGTTCTTATCGGTAAAGAAGGAATAGTCAGTATTAAGACCAAATCTTCTAAAGCCTAAAGATGAGAAGAACATCGCACCATATTCCTTATATAAGGAAGCGGTGAAATCAAGAAGGGCGTGAGAAATAATACCAATTTGATTGTGTTTCGCCGCGACATTAACGACTTCATCAGTACGCATTGCGACATTACGATAATCATCAGAAATACGTAAAAGTAATTCCGCACCATAGATTTGCTTATCACCAGCATTAACCATTGGTTGTAAGTTGATTTCGTATGTCTTATCACTGAAGGCTTTCTTAATAATAGAAAGAATGTATTCTTCTCTATTAGCACTTCTTGAATAGTTACTTTCATCGAAATAGATGAAGTCTTTATTTACATCATAATGACCTCTTGTGGAGAAGACATCGGCTTGTTTAATTAAGCTTGTGGCATTTGGATAAACACGAGGATAACTGACTGGTAAGAAGGTGATATCTAAAACATAGTCAGCAGACTTATCAACGTTTTTAGCGATAGCGTAGATCTTTTCACATTCATCTAAGATGTCAGTTTGACCATATTCGTAGAATAGCATCGCTAAGAATTGGTTAGTGTAGTAATAGATATTTTCTAAACCACGGTGGGCTTTTTTAACACGTTTAGAGAAGTCACGAAGAATTGTAATTGTGCCTTCAGAACCATGTTCTTCAACGAGTTGTTCTAAGTTATCGATTCTAAGTAATAATAAGTAACCTTTACCATTCATCGCATAGATATCTTCTAAGTTTTCAATAAGGGTATGGAAACTGTTGATGAGAAGATCTTGGTTATAACGACCATGTGATTTATGGGAGTAGATATTCTTAATGGATAAAACACGATAAATGTTATGGTGGTCAGATAATAACAATGATGTCTCATAGTTATCACGTCCATACTTCACCATTTTCTTATTACCAGTGAGAAGTGGGCAGTCTTTACAAGGGGCATCTAAGCCATACATTGTCTTATAGCACTTTTCACCATATTTAATCTCAGGGAATAAGTTCTTCATGGTTTGAGAACCATTTAATAAAGTGAAGTCATCCGCACTGACACGGTATGTCGAGAAGTCAGCAACTTTAAGAATGGCGTCGATTTCATCAAATGAGCTTTCGATTTCAACGTCTCTCTTCTCACTAATTAAGAAGGAGCTAATTCTTGTACAAAGCATTAACATGGATTCTTGGATATAAGAATCGAACTTAAGCTCTTTATTTTTATTAAAGAAATAAATGACACCTTGCACTACATCATTACTCTTAATGACGTAATAGAAACCACTTTCAAGGCCAATGCGGTCTAAATGACGTCCTAGGGCGTTATTTGCGTGATTCCTGATTGAGAAGTAGTAAGAACCATTATCGTCCTTAGTTTCGTCCATAATGCTAATTAAAGCCTGGTTCACAGTGCCATCGTGACTTAATGGGTTGATTTCGTCATCATTTGCTTGATAAGCGATGACATAACGTTTATTAACCGCATCTAAAGCGATGATACCTGCATAGTTGATACCAAAGTATTGGGCGGTGGTTTTAATTGTCTCTTGGATAATCTTAGTATTTTCCTTAGTGTAAGCAGAACCAAACCTCATCGTGGATAATGGAGCGATGATTTTACTCATAGAGTTAAGGTTTGTGGAATATCTTAAGATCGCATTGTTCTTTAAAGTATTTAAACGGTTTGGTAAATAGAAGAAAATATCGTTACCTTGACGTTTTGCATAACGTAAGTCTGGGATTAATTCTGGAACGTCACTATATGGGTAACAGACCACAGAGAAATGTGCGGTTAATGGAGTAATACCTTCAGTTAAACGTTTAGAAATAGAAGCACTTCTCATACATGTTTCTAATTGTTCTCTAATTTTGCTTAAAGAATCAATTCTTGGTAAGTAGAGATAAACACTCTTATTGTCTTCACCAAGGACATATAATGGGCTTTCATAATCAAAGAAGTTATCTTTTAAGACTTTAAGGACATAGTCGATATTCTTTTTGGTTAAGCCTTCTTCTTCAAATTCATAATATGTTTCGATGATGATGTTACGATAGTTTTGGGATTTGAAGATGATGTTTTCTAATTCTCTTTTGAAAGATTCAAAAGTAATAAGGTTCTTTTCCTTATCGATATAATCTAATTCAATATCATCAAAGTCATTGTTGCTTGGAATAATGGTCGCGCCTAATAGGCTCTTTCTTAATGTATCAACGTGTTCGTTTAAAGCGTTGATTTCAATGTATTGCTTACTTGGATATTCACGGAAGTCATTTTCATTTCTAGCGATATTTTCAAAGTTAGAAACAGTGACACCATAAAGACCATTAATAAAGACCTTTCTAAACTGCGTCATGATGTAGACGGTTTGAACGATATATAAGATAATCATTACACCACCGAAGATGAGAATCGCTAAGAAGAAAGCGAAGTTATCAGTTCTTGCATAGAAGAATGTTAAAAGTGTCATCACAATGACTAAAACGTTAAGGAACACAATTGGGAAAATTGTGACGAAACGGAAGAAGATTTTAATGGAACGGTTTCTATTATAGAATGCCATATTACTTACCTCCTTCTGTGATGATTTCGTTACGGCCAATATCACCGATACAGGTAACAACAGCTTTACCGATATTCACATATTCTTTCATCGCTTTTAAGTATGTATTGACATCACTATTCTTTTCTAAGTATCTTTCCACGACTTTAATCGAGACGAAAGGCACTTTAGTTAAGTTACAAGCGACAGCAACACCACCGGTATTGGTGTCAAAGACCACATTAGTGTCATAGCCTAAGATATGATCAAATTCATGGATATCATAGATTTGTTCTTTCTTATGGTAGTCCACAGATGTGGAAATGAAGTTAGCTTCTTTAAAGACAGAGTATGTTCTCTTTTCAAAAGCACTTTCAATATAGGAGACAACGTCTTCAGAGGCATCAAAGACTTGTTCAAAGCCTGGGATTTGTCCGTATTTAACGTTATCTTCATTAACTTGGTCAACGTCCCCTAAGACGACATGCTTAGAGATAACGATGTCTAATGGTTTTAAGTCTTTCGTGTAAGCCACACAACGGCCCACCACTAAAACAAGGATGACGAAGTATTTTTCAATCAAATATAAAGTAAGAGCGCTACTTAAGTAGTTAGATTTAACTTGATCCACTAACATGACCGCTTGGTTAAAGATGGTACCAATGGTCACTTTGAATTTGCCCATGATGAGTTCTTCTCTTTTGTTAGTGATAACACTTTCGAAATAGAGGATATCATCATGTTGGCTACCAATAATCATGATCATGCTTTAACGCCCTCCTTCTTTTCAAATGGGTTATTATCTAAGAATCTTTCGAAAGCTTTCTTTTCAAGAGCTTCAGAATAATAGAAACCTTGAATTGTATCGCACTTCGCCTTCTTTAATATTTCAACTTGTTCTTTGTTATCAACACCTTCGGCAACGACTTCCATACCGTTGATCTTACAAAGACCAATTAAGAATCTCACGATTTCACGTGATTTAGTGTCGTTAACAATGCCATCAATAAATGATTTATCAATCTTAACAACGTCGAATGGAATCTTCTTTAAGTTACCGACGTTAGAGAAACCAATACCAAAGTCATCCATTAAGACTCGAATACCGTTTTCTTTAAGTTTCTTAATAATGGAGATGGATAAGAATTGGTTAGCTTGTGATGTCGCTTCTGTAATTTCAATTTCAATTAAATTTGTTGGAACATGGAATTCATCTAAGATACCCATGATGGTATCTAAGAAGTTCGCACTATAGAATTCATATAAGGAGAAGTTAACGGAGACTGGTAAGACTCTTCTACCTCTTCTAATAAGTTCATTTAAATCTTCACAAACTTGTCTTAAGACATAGATATCAATATCATGGATTAAACCAATAGCTTCGGCTTTATTTAAGAACTTAGTAGGCGCTAATAAGCCGTACTTCTTGGAGTTCCATCTAATTAAAGCTTCTGAAGAAATAAATTGTCTTTTAGCTAAGTCAAACTTTGGTTGATAGTAGACAACGAATTCTTTATTTTCTAAAGCTTGAGTTAATTCTTCAATGTCGTTAGCGGCCACACTTTTACGGAATGTTTCTTGATAATAAGTGACTGTTTCAAAGTTTCTTTCAGAATTATCTCTAGCTAATAATGCGTTTTCAATTTGGTGAGTTAAAAGTTCACTATCATAGACACGGGTGACACCGAAGAATGGTTGGACCCAGATATGACGGCAGTTTTGTTCACCAAAGTCATAAATATCTTTAGCGATGATTTCGCAGATGTTTTGAATGGATTGTTCATTTTGTTTTGCACAGTAGATTAAGAAAGAACCACGAGAGAAGGCATAAACAAAGTCTCTCTTCTTAGCGTTAATCTTTGTTGGTAAATCATTTAAGAAGTTAGCGATGTGATTGTTGATTAAATAGATTTCATGGTTTCTATTAACGTTTTGAGAAACAACAAGAGAGGAGAATGTAAAGGCGATAATGTGTTCTTGTCTCTTGGTGATTTTATTTAATCTAGAAAGGACTTCCACACGTTTTTGGAAGGCATACATGTTATTAAAGGCACTTCTAACACCTAAGTTATATTCGTTATCATCTTGTAAAGTCTTAATCATGGAAAGATTACTAACTAAAAGATAAACACTACTAACGAATAAAACAGTCATACCAATGGCTGAAGCGTTCATGATATTCGCTAATGGGGTGTTATCACCGAAGACATGACCAATCATCGCCATACCCGCGAGGACAAAGGCGACGATGAGAAGGATACCAGTAATGATAACTGCAGTTAATCGACCTCTACTTGTTTTCATTGCTTTCTCCTTTCTTCTTGGCAATCATTTCTTCTAATAGTTGCTCTTTAAGTCTCTTTTTGTCCGCTTCGGAAAGAGTAACGGTACCACCACTATTTGGTGTGGCTCCTGCTCCTTCTTTAGCTTCTTCAGGCTCTTTATAAGCCTTAAATATATCAATCACACTAGTGATGACTAAATAAAATGCTGGGATGAGTAATAAGATTAATAAACCAAATACAGAACTCACAAATGAGAAGACACCACCTAAGAATGGAGAGTTAACCACCACTCTACCTAATAGTTCTTTTTCTGTGATCGCTTGATATTGGTTAATAACCATATCTGGTTGACCTTCTTGCCAACCCATCCATTCACTTCTGGTATTGATACCAGCGGTGATGAATGTGTAACGACCTTTACCTTTAGCGACACTTTCATTGATGTGGATTTCTCTCACTCTATGGGTCATAGGGATGCCGTCCACTTGCTTATCACTACTAGCATTAGTTCTAACGGTTAATTCTGGATTATCTCTAGGAGAGGTATATTCGTTATTAGCCACTGGAACATGGACGAATGTGATATCGACAGTTTCACCCTTTTGGAAACGGTCGTAGATTTTATCAGCGTCTTCTAAGTAAGTAATTAAAGCAGTATCAATGCCGTACACTGGTTTCATAGAATCGGTCTTAACCATGAAGGTACCATAGCCAAATCTAATTTGTTGACCATAGTGATCATTCTTATGGACCATACCATCAATTTGAGCGGCCATGACGACACCGAAAATCACGAGGAAAATACCAGTAAGGATCCATTCCACGATTTTTCTGGCCTTACTTTTTGGTTTCTTGACGCGTTTTTCTTTAACTACTTCGCTCATAAATTACTTTCTAAATTTCTTACGGGTCTTTTTACTCTTCACCACATTTTGTGGTTTGTTTTCTTTCTTTTCTTCCTTTTTAGGTTCAGCCTTTGGCTGTTCCTTAACAGGTTCTTCTTTCTTAGGCTCTTCCTTTGTAAGAGCAGGTTTTTCTTCCTTATGAGCCTTATCTTTCTTATAGATGATGGCCACTGTACCATCACTTCTATAGAAATACTTTTTAATTGGTTTGCCTTTTGGCTTTGCTTCTTCCTTAACAGGTTCCTTGGCAGGCGCTGGCGCTGGTTCTGTTTTTTTAGGAGCAGGCTTTTGCACTGGCGCTGGTTTAGGCTCTTCTTTAGGAAGTGGTTTTGGATTATTTAATTGTGGCCAAATCTCATCAGCAGCATCATTGAAGCTCACTGTTGGGACATAAACCTTTTCCACTCTGACTGGTTGTGGGGCTGGTTTAGCTTCCACTGGTTTTTGTTCAGTTGGTGCTTGTTCCACGACTGGAGCAGGTTTAACCACTTTAGCCTTCTTAGCAGGGGCTGGGGCCACTTTAACTTCTTCCACTGGTTTAGCCATTGGGGTTGGATTATTAAGTTGTGGCCAGATTTCGTCTGCGGCTTCGTTGAAGCTAACAGTTGGTATGTAGACCTTTTCAACTTTAGCAGGTGCTGGCGCTGGTTTAGCTTCAGGGGCAGATTCTGCTTGAACTGGTTGTTCCACTATTACTGGTTTAACTGGTTGAGGTGCTGGCTTTTCTTCCACTGGTAATGGAGTTGGATTATTTAATTGTGGCCAAATCTCATCCGCAGCGTCATTAAATGAAACTGTTGGATTATATTCCTTAACTTCTTCTTTAGCGGCTTTCTTAGATGGTTTGCCACCATTATTAGCGTTAACAATCTCAGTAACGTCTTTTTGCGAAGCAGCAATGATTTCTCTTCTCATGGCGTTGACTAAGTCTTCTTCTTCTTGTCTAATGGCGTTCTTTTCCGCTTCGATGAGTTTTAATCTCGCTTCTTCACGTTTTGCTAAGATATTCTTCACTTTCTTTTCAAAAGCGTTAACTTCTTTTTGTCTGCGTTTTAATAAATCGGCTTTAGCTTTTTGATCTTGTTGATTTTCTTTCTTCGCAGCGTATTCATCTTCGTAATATTCTTTTTCTTTCTTAGTTGGATGGAGTGGTAAGTCTTTTTTAATCTTGCTATCTAAATAGGCTTGATAACCATCATCCACACGTGCAAAAGAAATTGGACCTTCAAGTAATGGACCATATATAAATGATTCATCTTCTAAGCTTGTTAAGATACGTGGCTTATAGACTTTAGTGTTAACTTTCTTTTCTCTACTACCATCATTACCTCTTAAGGTCACGTAGTTAGCGAATAATGTTCTATTGAGTTCCGCCAACTCTTCGTTATTGAACATGGAATAGTTTTCATCGACCTTATAGTTCACGCCTAAACGGTCATAGGTTTCGATGAATCTATACACTTCGTAGCAGTGTCTATATTTAGGGTTCTTTCTAATGATGTTTGTTTGAACGATTGGATTTCTAACATCCTTTTCATTCTTCATTTGTTTCATAAATGGAGAGTTATAGAAATAGGAAATATAGTCTCTAGTTTGTTTGATTCTTTCAACGTAGCCACTGTTGATTCTAGTTTCTTCGTTTTCGTTCTTATAAGAGACTTTAATCTTTGTTTCAATTTCTACTTCCGCTCCATCGACGATGGATTTGTTTTTAAAGTATAGGATTTCTTCGTTATGTAATTCGGCGAATTTAGAAACGAATTCATAACGTTTAGAAATGAATAAGAATAATCTTCTTACGAATGTAGCGATAAATCTATTTTCATAAGTATGTAAATCATCATCACTACTCATGGATAAGATTTTAGAAGGGATGACGTTTCCGTATTCATCGACTTCTTTAATATATTGAGTATGGCTCGCTAAGTGTTGGACAGATTCTGATGTGACCTTTTTAGCGAGTTCAACTGGTGTTAAGTTGCCAGTGATTTTAGTGTGTTGTCTTGGATTAGCGATGATTTCGCCTAAATCGAAGATACAGCCTTCAATCACTTCAATCCAGCTCTTATCAAACGAGGAAGACGCTAAACGATCAAGTCTTAAATAAGAGTTCTTACCCGCGCTTAAAGCATCATAGATTTCCTTTTCGTGGGAACCTTTGATGATTTTCTTAAGCGCACTATGGTAGGCTCTATTGATCTGCTTATTGCTGTTACTCGTTTTTTTCATGGTGTTTTAATTAGTTGTTTTTAATTAAGTTATCGATATAGCTATGGGCCATTTTGAAGTTACCCTTGCCATACATTTTGTCTAATTGAGCATCGAGTTCTTTTAATTCGTCTTTTAAGAAGGCGATGTTAAGAGATTCGAATTTCTTTAAGACCTTATTAGTGAAGATGAAGTCATAACCATCGACTTCTTTACCACCACAGGCCACGTAGACTGGGATAAATGTTTCTAATTGTTTTAAGATACGGTTACCAAAGGCGAGTTTGAATTTCTTAATGACAAAGTTATCGAGTTGTTCGAACTTGTCGGACATATCTCTAGAGATTGGGAATTGGGTAATCGCATCATCATATAGTTTTCTAATTTGACTATATGGAACGTTCATGGCTTCTTGAGGAGCGCATTCAAATGGTCTGCCCTTATCATCAAAGAAGATAGAGACCGCACGGTCATAGACCTTATCAGAGATAGTGAATGTACTATCATCGTTATTGGCGGTACCAAAGAAGATGACGTTTTGAGGAATTAAGAGTTTACCTTCTTTTAAGTTAACTGGGTCATTAGCCATTGGGGCTGGGATTAAATCGATGACCCAATCGTTAGGATCTCTCATTTCCATGATGGATAAGAATTCAGCGAAGTAGTATTCAATACGGGCTAAGTTCATTTCATCGAGGACGATGACGTCTAAATCTTGTCTATAGGTGGTTGTGTATAACGCTCTTAAGAATTCAGTTTCATTGAATTTCTTAGTGAATTCGTTATAGTAACCTAATAATTCACTTCTATCTTTCCAGGATGGTTGAACTGGAATAATCGCACTATCGAAATTGAAGAATTTACCAAGAGCGAACGCTAAGGATGTTTTACCTGTACCAGAGATACCTTCTAAGATGATTAACTTAGAGGCGGCCATACCGGCAAATAATTGTTTAATAACGTCTTCCCTATAATATAACTTCAATTGAGATGCAGCGAAGTTACGGAAGGCATTACATAATTCTTCGAGGGATAAGTTTGGTCTATTTGGAATATCCATGTTAGAACCTCTATATTTGTTATCAACATGGATAAGTTTTGGGAATCTAGAGGAGACTTCTTCAACGATTTCTTGGCTTTCTTTATCTAATTGAGATTCACCACCACGTAAACCCATATAACCAACTTTAAGGTTGAGGATTTTATCTTTTTCTTGGATGGCTTGGAATAACTCATAGTTAAGTCTATCAACTTGTCTAGATAATTCTTCTTTGTCCAATTCTTTACGCACGAAACGTACATACTTACGGAAGAAGACGATAAGTAAGAATAATAGACCAGCGATTAAGCCGATGAATAATAATAGGAAAATAACCCAGAAAATCCAGCCGACTGGACCGAATGTTGCCCAGTGTTCACCCATGTAGTCGTTATAGACTGCAAAGTTACGGCCTAAATCAGTCCATGGTGAGATAAATGCCTTATAAAGGAATGTACCGATGTGTTGTAGGACTGAAAGGAACATTTTCCTTAAATATTCGAAATAAGAAGCCATATTAGATAATCCCCCTTAATAATTTAAAAGATAATTGTGCATTGAAGCTCGCTCCCATTGTGGAGTTGTAACAATCTAAATCCCAACCCTCTAAATAGATGGATAACACTATTTCGGTAGGAACACCGTTATAGCATGGGATTAATAATGGATTGTCATCGGAAGCGATTTCATCTAATGAGATAGATGGTTCTTCTTTATATTTAACACCCGCTTGGAGTGAATTTTGTTCATTGTAAGTGTAGGCAGTTTCTTTGCTCTTTCCTTCGAATGAGTTACCAAAGAAATTGTGTCTAAACGGATCATAATCTTCAATAGGAGCTAATGTATCGCTTTGAGGATTGTCATAAGCGATTTGATTACGATTTTCGATTTCACCATAGATAATCTCTTTTTCAATTACTTGGTTGTTATTATCAAGAGCTGGAAAAGTATCGAAATAACCATCACCATTGTTGTCTAATCTACCAGCGTAATATGTGACTTCGTTTTCCTTTTTGTTTGGATTAACAATGAAGTATTTGTAGTAATTTGGAGTATTGACAAGGATGGAGAATCTAATACTGTTCTCTAAGTTGTTTAATTTTTCTTCGATTTCATCAACAGTTAATGAACCGACTTTACCCACAAGAGCCTGCGCGCGTAAATGATTAGAGTTTTTGTCACTTGTGACAAAGGATTGCTCAGTATCTAGTGTGACATAATAATCAATGTTGTTTAAAAGATATAACTTTTGTTGGAAAAAGCCTTTATTACTAACTTCTAGAGATGGAATGCCATCTGGAGCAACATCGGATGTTGAATCATAGAATAATGGTAAATCACTTTTAGTGCTCATCCAACTATCTTGGAACATACTGGAAGTAGGAACAAACTCACCAACTTTTTTTAAGTCTTTTGTTTCAAGTTTTTCTTTAAAAGCTTCTTCATCAGCGCTTGTACCAATAAGTAAGCCAACAGATTCGTCTGTTCTTAAATCCAAATCAATTGAATTAACTTGAAGACGATCGCTACTTGCATACCATGCAATTGTGGCCACAGGAATAGCCAGCACAGTAAGTGCTGCAGTTCCTAATATGAGAGAAATGATTAGATTTCTTTTTCTCATGTTAAACCTCATTAGCTATTTGTTGCGCCGATTTCGAATGTTAAGCCGAGATTGAAATATTCATTACCATGTTGATTGATTGTGGCACGATCCCAGCCTTCTATATAAACAGTTAAGTCAAATGAACCAATATTCTTTTCGGAAACGTTTGATTCAGCTGTTTTACAAACAAAGTTATTACCAGAGAGGACACCATTGGTTTTGGTTGGGAATACAGAACTCTTGCCAAGGTAAGAAGCCGTTCCTAAAGTCACGTAGTCTTCCAATTCTTCGCCATTGCTGTAGTCTAAATGCATTGTTCCTCTACGGTGTTTAGCTGTAAATGTTGTACCATCAAATCCTTCTTCTGTGGTATCAACACCTGTTTTGTTAATGTCATGATAGTCGCTATCGTTTGCACCTTGACTTACGTAGCCACTATTTAATCCATAGCCAGTCTTATAAGAATAATCGCCATAGATGTATTCATGGAGATATATATCACCATGAGAAGGATTGTTGTCATAATCGAAATATCCATTACCGGAAAGATCTAAGACACCACCGGTTTTGGTTGAGCCATCAGTTGCAGCGTTTGGATTAAAAATATAGTCGCTTAAATTATCAGTTCTATCAACAAACAAGCGGATTGCTTCACCGATACCAAGCTTTTCATTGCTAACTTGTGCGACAGCATTGCTTAAATAAATGTTTTTATTTGCGACTGATGTTGTTACGGTTTGACCGTTTGAAATTGTATTGAACACACGGAACGCAAATGGAATCTTAACATACTTTGATGTTGGCGCATTTGAGCGTTCTTCTGGTTCGTTTGTTGTTGGGCAGTTTTTCAAAACAAATGGTTGACTGCCATCATAACTATAAGTTGATACAGGCTCCAATGTAGTTGTAGCAAAGCCACTACCACCGAGATATTTATTAATGACACTTGATGGCATACCGCCTGAGCCGAGATGTGTGAAGTAGTAAAAATAACCATTTTCTTCGATTACTTCATCAACTAAAAGATCTTCGTCAAGCAACGGAACACGTTCTGTAGCTCTCAAGCCAATTTGAAGTTGCGCACTAGATTGCGCAGAAGTGCCGGTATATGAAATAAGAGCACGCGTTGAATATGCGTACCACGCAACGGTACCACTTATTGAGCCCACTAAAGCAGCGACTGACGATAAGCCGAGAATACCGATAACTAGTTTTAATGGATTAATTGTCTTTTTCATATACCCTTTCTTTCATTTTACACCAGCAAAGCCTCATGTGTGTATATGTATATGAGACTTTGCTGATATTTTCTTATTCAAAAGTTTAATAAATATTTATGGAGTTTATCTGGATTTTTTAGTCTTGTTGTACGGCAAATTCAATGCCGACATCAAACATTGAGCCAATATAGTCCGATGCATTCCAGATAGGTGATTTTGCATTCGGATCAGCGGCCGTTGGGGAAGGGAATGGTTGCCATCCTTCAACCCAAATCGTCATAACGACATTGAGGTAAGCTTCATTTTGCTCACCTTCAAAGGCTACTGTCTTGCCAATACATTTAGATGTTTTGGCGGTTTCGCCTTCTTTTTGATATTCAAAACTTTCTTCATCTAAAACGTTGGAATCATCAATAGATTTGACTACTGTTGGATAAACCTTTTCATTAATGGTTTGACCACTAAGTGTCTTATATGAATTATCTTGAACGTCATATTGATTACTGTAAGCTGTTTGGACACCTTCACCATAGGTGACATAGTATCTTTCGGTATCGTCTTCATCAATAAAACCATAGTCTGGTCCGTGATGACCTTCGATGTATTCATCTAAATCACCATCACCACCAATATCTAAATGGCCTTCGGTCAGTATGGTTCCACCATTTTTGGAGATTAATCTATTCAACTCAGTATTTTGTTTGTCGTTGCTTTGGTAAGTGCTGATGTGTACACGGATTGCTTCAGATAAATCTTTTTTAGCATTAATGCTATTTTTGCGATCTTCTTGAATTAGCAAATCAGAGATATACACATCTTTTTCTAAGAATTGTTCACTTCCTTCGACTTTTTGGATATATGAAAGTTCTAAAGGAATTGAGACATACATGGAATCATCCGCTCTTCTCCAGGAAGGGCTATCATAAGGTACTCTTTCAATATCTTCTTCGCCTGGATTTTGGTAAAAAATCATTTGATCGTTATTATCTTTTTTAATAGGATCATCTGCATTCATAAATCCTGAAGTAATTGGAGTAATTTGTTGGCCTTTGTTGACTGACGCAAGATATTCATTGATATCATGAAAGGTCAAGTCGGAATTCCAATTATTGGTCCCTTTAATCCTTATTTTCAAATTGCTCTTCTCACCTGTCGAGGCACCAACGATAACAGCAGATACACGTGTGGTAAATTGATACCACGCAATCGTGCTTGAAATCGAACCCAAGAGGGCGGCTCCGCAGCACATGGACAAAGCAGCTACAACAAACTTAACTTTGTTGAATTTCATCATTTATTCTCCAAATAAAACGAATCCTTGACGAAATATCAATTATGGATTTTGTTGAATATCATCAGCTTGGAATCTCATACCAACCTTAAATTGCTTGTTGGCATAAACGGTTGGATCCCACATAGCAGAACTACCAGATGATGCTTCAGCGTTACCGGTTGGAACACCGGATAATTTTTGCCATCCTTCAAGCCAAATAGTAACTTTCACGGCTAAACCGTTTTCATTACTTGCAGGAAGTTCACCGATTTGTTTATTTAAACCAGCGGAATAGTTTGAATTGTACGCTGTTTGAATTGATCCATCTTTACCATAAACGATTTCAGGGGAAGATTCCCATTCATACGCCCAGCCTGTGTCTAAACCATCACGACTATCGGTATCAAGTTTACCATATGTGGCGGTTTCGACTGTTTCATTGGTGGTAGAATCCTTCATAAATAAGTAGTTTCCTGAAGCGGAAGAGATATGAACTCTAACAGCTTTGTACAAATCTGCGTTTGTGGATCCATCGAGAATAGTTAAATCGACTAATTTTAAAGCTTTATTTGCATAACCATAAGGATCGCTTGGATTGGCATAATTTGTTTTCAAATATCTAATCTTTAAAGTGAATTCAACGTAATTCTTATTATTTGCTCTACGATCACCATATGTTTCAACACCACCAACGCCAGTTTCAACGCTATTATAGAAACCGCCATTTGGTAGAGCAGAAGTAGCATCTAAATTACCCTCGATAGCAGGAGAGATTGGTGTGAGTTCAGAACCAACACCAGTTTCCATTAAATCTGCGATATCGGAGGAAGATAAATTTGAAACCCAATCACCATTTTTATTTTGAATCTGTAAGTTTTCAGAAACTCCGGCGCTGGTTCCAATATACGCTGCTTGTGCTTTTGTTGAGTATTGATACCACGCTAAGGTACTAGAAACAGAACCTACGAGCGCGACACCCACTGCTAACATTGCAGCAGGAATTATAATTTTATTCATTTTCATAAGCAGTTATTTCAACTCCTAATTTTAAAGTAGCACCAACAGGGGTACCTTGTTTGTTGAGAGAATCTCTATCCTCTCCTTCTAACCATGAGACTAATGTATATCTACGGATTTGGCCTGCGAAGAAACCATCTCGGCTGTATGTGTGAATAAGATCCAATTTCTCGAAAGAAATAGCTAATTTGTGATCTTCATCTTCTTTTTGTGGTCCTAAATAATCTCTTCTAGGACGAGAAGAAATAAATTCACGTGTTGTGTTGCCATCATCGATATCAATGTTTCCTATAGCGTTCTCTTTAGCATAGACGTCTACATTATGAACCCCCGAATTGTTATCATCATCGATATCGTTTTCATAAATCATAACTCTTAAAGTATCATCCAAAGTTCTATTAGTACCATCCGTGGATTGCGAGCATTCCAACAATTTAATTTGCATGTCGTACTGCGCCGCTTTGCTCCCTAAGTTACCCACATAGAATGTGTACTTGAAATAGGAAAGGACTTGCTTTGTGGTTACACTACCATCTTTATTTTTGATTTTGATTTCGTGTTGGCCACAGTCATAAGCCTTTGTTTCATCATCTAAACCTTCGTCTTTGATGTTAACATACGTAGACTCTTCGAATAAGTTGAGCTTATCGATACGAAGATAAGATGTTGGATTAGCGAAACTTTGAGTTTCTGATAGTGACAATCTAACAGATGAGTTGGTTAAAGAAACGGTAAAAGTACCGGTGTATTGTCCGAGGAATGAAACGATGATTAATGCAGTCACGCCGATTGAACAGATGAGACTGACTAATGCAGCGATCTTTCTTCTTCTACGTCTTCTTACCAAAACATAATCGTACATAGTCTTTTTCTTGTTTCCCTGTTAGTAGTTGTTTTCTAAATTTTGTCCCAATGGGGTTTGAAATTAAAAGCCAGTTGCCTATCATCCATTACAATGGCGGGATTTCATTACCCCTAAGGCAACTGGCTATCTTGTCTAAGAAATATAAAACCTCAATCAAAGTTAATCGATTGAGGTTGCTGGCTATCTTATACTAAGACCCTATAGTTTTGCGTCGCCGGATTGCTCCGGTTTTGCTTTTTACTCGAGTATAACTTATCACGTATTTTTCAAGTGCGCAATAGTTTTTTTATATTTTTAATTAAAAATAAAATTCTTGAAACTAAAGAAAAAGCGCTTGCGCGCTATGTGTATTATTCTTTTTTCTCGCCTTGGAGATCTTTGAGAAGTTCTTGTCTGAGAGCTTCTTTTTGTTCTTCAGAGAGATCATCGAGTTGTGCTGGTTTGGCACCACTTGTTTTCTTGACGTAAATAATTAAGCCAATAACATTCAATGCCAAGAGAACAAATAATGGAATGACAAACGCAACGAGATAAACTGTTGGATTTTGTAATAGGTAATGAATTAATGGCCAGTTCTGAGAGTTATTAATAGCTTCGTTGATAGTAGCAGCCGGGATAACCTTAACTAATATCATGATGCTAATGACAAAAAGGAAGATGGTAACACCAACATCCAACACTAGACCAGCAATGATTAAAGGTAATTTGATTTTTTTCATATTAACGAACACCAATTAGTGGTATATACGAGGTTATTTTATAATATCTCTTTCTTAAATGGCAAATTAATTTTGCACATAACGCTCAAAATATGCACGTAAAGATAGGTTAAACAGTATTCTTATTTCATAAGTCTTTTCAACAGTTTATTTGAAGGAAAACACATCCTGGATCTAATGTTTGATGTCGTGGCATTGTTATCGGCCTTCAAAACCGTTTTAGCTTATTTATTTGCTGTTTTTTCGCGAGTTTTATACTTTGTATACAAAAATAATGTTTGACTATTTTTACGATTTTTTTCTATACTATTTGTGCAAAGCGAAAGCGATAAGAACGTCCCATTTCTTATTGGCGACATGTGATGCAAAATCTATCATCCACTCAGTTTAGAAGATAAGTTGAGTGATTTTGTCGTTTATAAGGAGTTTAATAAATTATATGAAAAAGACAAAAATTATAGTTCCTGCACTCGCAGTCCTATTATTATCCACAGCCGCTTCTGTCACAGGTACAGTTGCATGGTTCTCTACAAACAATTCCGTCAAAGTTGATGGTATGACAGTTACAACAAGGGTTTCCAGCAACCTCTTAATTGCTGAAACAAACCAAGAAGCAAACTACAACGAATCAATCAATCAAAGCAGATCTGCTGTCCTTGAACCAGCTTCTACAGTCGATGGTAAAGCTTTCCGTTACACAACTAGTGCTAAAGGTGATGGCGATGCCAAAACCGATGATTACACTCTCTATACAGAAGGCACTTCTCAAGATCACGCCGCAGCAGGCAAATCTGCATATGACAACAATTTCAATAGCGCATATGGCTTCACAACTGTGAGCACAAGCAATGTTTGCTATGCATACGTTGACTATTCATTCTACATTAAAGCTACTTCTGCTGCTGATGACCAAGTGCTTTATATGTCAAAATGTAACTTAACATACAAAAACGAAGCAGGAACTGCTTATACAGCTGTTACAAATAAAGGCTTGGCATGGAGAGTTGGCTTATTAGCAGTTGGCACAACCGCTAATACAGCAGCCGATGATAGCGGCCTCGTATTAAAGACAGTTTTAGGCTTAAATGGTGCCTTCAACCAAAATCAAAAAGGAACCGAAGTTGATACATCAGAATTTACAGCTTCAACTTCTGTCAGCGGATACTATACAGACCGCTTTGGACAAAGTCCAGCTGCTGGTACATATCAAGAAGGTACAAAATATTACAACGCTCCAAGTGCTACACCACAAGCTGTTTCAGGCGAACATGCCCTTGGTAACGTTACAAATCCAAACGCTGCTGCTCAAGCGGCCACAGACATTGATGCTGGCGTTACAAGCTACACAAGAATCGTTGTCCGTTTATGGTTAGAAGGCGAGGATATCTCCTGTACATCAACAACATATGCCGAATTAACAAGAGACTGGAAATTATCTCTTGAATTCAGACTCGGTAACGCTACTGATGGTGCTCAAACACCAACACCTAACGGCGTTAAATTAATCAGTTCTGATCCAGCACTTGATGCTCAAGCCTAATTATTAATTAAGCAAAAACAAAACGCTAGGTTCAAACCTGGCGTTTTTTATTGCTATGATATTATAAAAGATGAACAAGGAGATTTTATGATGAAAATATGTGGGTGCCCAGTGGGCATAGTTGATATTGCAGATGATTTTTATGAAGCGTTCTTAAGATGTAAAGAAGGCAAAAATACACGAATGGATGAATTCGGAAGAACGGTTTCTGATGTAGTAAATATTCCTGCAATTGTTAATGGCTCGTTTGCATTGGAATTGTATTTGAAAAGCTTGATACCAGAAGAAAAGAGAAAACGCTTACATGATATTTCTGCGCTTTTCTCATTGCTGGCTCCAGAACACCAGAGCCACATTAAGGAAAGTGTTCAGTTGGGATTAAATGGAAGACCAGAATCTTTTGATGAGGCTCTAGATGGTATTAACAACGCATTCGCTTTCTGGAGATATATTCACGAAAAATCAGAACTTGAGTTTGGTTTCAACCAATCATTGATTATATTGCCACTATTCCTTGATGCGATTAGAGAAATAATTCATGGCAACGAAAAAGCGGACTAAATAGCCCGCTTTTTTTCTTGGATATTTTAATTACGCTTTGTATAAGCCGTGTAAGTTGCAGTATTCGTAAACTGCGATAACTTGTTCACCTGGTAATAAAGCAAATTGAGCTTTTGGTTCTTGTCCTGGTTGAAGTACTTTTCTTTGATTGCCTAAGTTTGTTTGTAAGGCAACCCATTGAATGTAATGGGCTTCTAACATTGGGTGATCTACTTCACCAACTTTAACATTTACGATATTGTCCACTACTTCATATACTGGGACATGCTTTTCATGAGCGCCGTCTTGTGTATTAACTGGAATTTCTTCCATAGCTTCACCACAGCATTTTGTTGGACAACTTGAACAGTCATTTACCATAGCGACAATCTTGCCACATATTTTACATCTTAAAAATTTCATTATCTTTTATCTCCGTATTGTTTCCTTGTCTTAATTATATTTCTATATTCAACTTTTTGTCTAATAAGTTGCACCACTATTTTGGGATAAGCGATATTATTTCTTTTTTAGATAAATTGTATATAAAATATATACGATGAATATTGCAATTGTATTAGCCGCTGGTAAAAGTGAACGCTTAAATGATATAAATGTGCCTAAACAGTTATATCTTTTAAATAACGTTCCTTTATTTATGTATAGTGTTTTAACATTCAACAATTTAGAGGACATTGACGAAGTCTATGTCGTCACTAATGAGGAATGTTATGAAAGAATTAATCAATATCTAAACTTATATCACTTAGAAAAAGTTAAAGGCATTATCTTAGGGGGCACTACTAGACAGGAAAGTGTCTATAATGCTCTTAAGAAGTTAGAGGATAACGGTGTTAAGGATGATGACATCATCTTAATCCATGATGCTGCAAGACCTTTAATGGATAAATTCATCATTATTGATAATATCGCGGGTGTGAAGATGTATGATGCTGTCACCACTGCAATTAAGGTAAAAGATACCATTATTAAGGGTGATGATACTCTCGATGGATTCGTGGATCGTAATGAGTTATATCAAGCACAGACTCCTCAATCATTTAGATTTAGGATTATTAGAGATGCGCATGATAATGCACTTAAGAAGAACTTAATGAATATGACTGATGACAGTGCATTAGTGAAAGAGAACGGTCAACCAGTCCATATTGTGAAAGGCACTACCGCGAACTTCAAAGTCACAACAATTGATGACTTAAAGTTATTAGAAATGATAGTTTTATAAAATAAAAAACGACTGCATTAAACAGTCGTCTTTTTATATTTAGATTATGTAATTATTCTTCTTCTTTATTAGCTTCGACTTCTTCATCATCTTTAGTGGTCACTTTGATAACCGCTGGGATAACACTAATGACTGCTAAACCAAAGAGTAAGAAGTAATTTTGTGTCATTGGGTTATCATCAATAGATGTTCTTGCGACCATTGCCATATCACTTGAGATATAGAAGATAGCATACATCACAACCAATAAACCAAGAACAAAGCCAGTGGCAATGAACATTTTGCCAATACGTGGGTTTCTGAAAGATGTGAGGTAATAAATTAATCCTAAGACTGAGGCGACAAGCATTAATAAGGCAATTGCTAATAATGCGACGTCTTGAGAGTAGACTTTAACGACTGCTAAGACGAAAGAAGTAATAATCATACTCACAAGTGAGATGATAGAGATAACTCTTGCTAAGACTTTCTTACCAGTTGTTAAGCCTGCTAAGAATAGGACTGATGCCACTAATTCTAAGATACCTAATGTCGCGTCACCGCCATAATAGTTATCACCAGCAGCAAAGGCAATAGCAATAACAGATAAGACAATCGCCAAGGCAGAAATAATAATGGCAATTACAGGGAATTGTTTGTTTTCGTTTTTACTCATAATACGAACCTACTTTCCTTATTTGATTATAAGCATCTATGAAGATAGATACTAGAGAAATGTGTTTTCCACTTCTCACCTATTAGACGTTTGTAAAATAGATATCTGCTAAAAAAGTTTTTATTTTTATATATTTTTAATTCCTTAATGTAGAAGAATAGATTTCATCTTCTTTTTCTTGTATCATGAAGCAAAGGTGAATTTTATGGATCAAGAATTAAACAGACTTATTCTTTTAGAACAAGAAAGACAAAATAACGGTATTGAACTTATCGCTAGTGAAAACTACGCAAGTAAAGATGTAAGAAGTGCCTGTGGCTCTATTCTTACTAATAAATACGCAGAAGGCTTCCCAGGTCATAGATATTATGGGGGCTGTGAAGTCGTTGACGAAGTTGAAAACTTAGCGATTGATAGAGCATGTGAATTATTTGGTAGCAAGTTCGCTAATGTACAACCACATAGTGGTTCACAGGCTAACGCTGCTGCTTATAGAGCCTTATTACCAGAAGGTGGTAAGATTCTTTCTTTAGTGCTTAATGATGGAGGCCATTTAACTCATGGTTCTCCAGTGTCTTTCTCTTCTCACCTATATAGTTTTGTCCACTATCCTTTAAAAGATGGTCATCTTGATTATGATGAAATTGAAAGAATTGCCTTAGAAGAAAAGCCAGACCTCATTATGGCAGGCTATTCTTCATACCCATATACCATCGACTTTAAGAGATTTAGAGAAATCGCTGATAAAGTAGGCGCTCTCTTTATGGTGGATATGGCCCATATTGCCGGACTCGTGGCTACGGGCTTACATCCTTCACCAGTTCCTTATGCGGACGTTGTGACATCCACTACTCATAAAACATTAAGAGGTCCTAGAGGTGGTCTTATTCTTACTAATAATGAGGAAATGATTAAAAAGATTAACTCTGCTATCTTCCCTTATTATCAAGGTGGACCATTAGAACATATTATTGGGGCTAAAGCCACTTGCTTTAAAGAAGCCTTAACTCCTGAATTCAAAGACTATATTAATCAAGTATTAGTTAACACTAAGGCGTGCGCTGATAAATTAGCGGAATTAGGGGCTAAAGTATCAGGTACTGATAATCACTTATTCTTAGTTAATGTTTTAGATACCTATGGTATCAATGGTAAAGAAGCCCAATTAGCATTAGAATCCATTGGTATCACCACCAATAAGAATATGATTCCTAATGATACATTAACTCCTGGTAAAACCAGTGGTTTACGTATTGGCTTTGCCGCGGTCACCACTAGAGGATGCAGTAAAGCACAAGCAGAAGAAGTCGCTATTATTATTCATAATTACTTAAGCAAACAAATAGATGATAAAAAGGCTAGAGAACTAGTCTCTAACCTTGTTAGTAACTGGAAACAAATCCAAGATATTTAATTATTTATCTTTCTTTTCTTCTTTAGATTTCTTTTGAGCCTTTAGAGCTTTCTTTTGAGCTTCTTTGGCTTCTTTAGCTTTTAAAAATCTACTTTCGATTAATTCAAGAGCTTCCGCTGGAAGTTCTTTCTTAAGAATGGTGATAACAGCGGTTTGGTTATTTACTTTGCCTTTGATGATATAGAAGTTCTTGGTTTGCATACGCTTCATATTGTCATAATTGACTTTATAGCGGGTTTCCATCATCGCTTCTTTATAAGAAACAGCATATTGTTCTAAATATTCAGGATAGATTCTTATACCTGCCGCTTTTGGCATTCTTTTCTTTAATCTGATTCTATGGATGATCATGAATATAGCGATGATCACAACAAAGACAACTATTACCAATACTGTATATGTAGCAGCGTTACGTAAGCCATCTAAAGGATGTGCACTATCAATCATAAAGAAGAATAAGAAAATACCCACGAAGAACATTGCAAATATTGCTAAAAGTGGTAAACCGACGGCATAAAACATTGTCACAAGAGTGGCCTTTAAGGAAGGACGTTTAATAGATTCTTGTGGGCAATCAAATTCAGCACCTGTGGTGTTTTGATTTTCTGTAGTCACATCAGCGATGACTTCGCTCATTCTAAGCATTTTCTTTGCTTCTTTATCAGCGTCTTCTTTGCCTGCACCTTCTGCGTAGATTTCAACATTGCTTTTAATGTTTTGAGAAGTTCTTCTTTTAAGCCTGATATAACGGAATAAATCAGAGAAGAAAATGATATCTACGATAAAGCTAACAAGAACCGCGATGACCACGATGAGGGTTGTGATTCTTGCAGGGGCCTCAGGATCCGCGGAGGCTGGATCTTTCATATAAGCATACATATCAAGAGCAAAAGACACCACGATAAAGAGGTGGGCTAAAATTGTAATAATAAAAATAGCAACGTGTGATTTTGATTTCCAATATGGTTTGAGCATATCTACTTTTTCTCCAATTCTGTTCCCTTATACATATAATCGTTCCAAGGGAAGTTTTTCCATGTGTTAAAGTGTAATCTATGCATTTCCTCAGTGACAAGAATTATCTTGCCTACAACATGTCTTTTTGGAACAAAATCATAGATTTGTTCATTAACCGCAAGGGCGAATTGGGTCAAATCGTTTTCAATGATTGGAGAATAGATGACACTATAGGATAAATCAAAGTGCCAAGGTTCACCGTTTTTAATACCATCAAAATGGATACCATCATGGTCGAATCTGATCTTACCATGACCACATGGGATGGATGTTTTCTTATTGTCTTTAACTGGTTTATATTTTGGTAATTCACCAATATCGACTTCTTCTTCTAGGTAGAAGTCTTTATTGTCTCTAATTTCATGAATTACTTGCACTCTTTCCCAGTCTAACCAATCAGTTGGGGTGTCAAATACTTTGCAAGTATCATCAAATGGATAGAAGTCATAATAATCATCCATGCAACCACCATTACCACAGTTAGTGCATCTAATGTATTTACCAGCAGCATCCATTTCTAATTCGTGACCGCATCTTGGACATTTATATAACATATCTTGCATATTGGTCATAATACGACCTTTACTCTTATATCTGATATGTTGTGTTTTATTCCATTTATAGTCATCGTGATGGAAGGCTTCGTTAATCTTATTATCGATTTCTTCAGGAGACATTTTTAATAAGTCTTCTGGTTTAAATAATAATGATAATGTAGCGTTCACTCTACCAATACGGTCATCAATGCAAACCTTATGAGAAGTGAGGTAAGCACCCTCTAATTTCATAAAATAAACGGGGACGTGATAGTATTTTAAGAATCTACCAGTGCCTGGAACGATTGGTTGGTTATGGCCAAAAATAGAAGATGTACCTTCTGGGGCAAAGGCAATTGTGCCACCCGCTTTAATGATGCGGTCCATGGCTCTAATGCTCTTTGGGTCATTAGTGAAGTTCTTCTTTGGAATGACTTGGGCTTGTTTAAATAGCCAAGTGAATTTCTTTCTAAAGAATTCTTGATAACCAGCGAGCATATTAAATTTATGAGGGGCAATAAGATTCTTTAAGAATAAATAGTCTCTTCTAGATTGATGATTCCAAATGATAAAAGCGGGACCTTTATATTTGTTAATATCATCAATGATTTTATATTTAACGTGATACTTAGGACCAAAGAATGGGAATCTCGCTAAGCAGCCATATAAAAACCACACAAAGTTGGATGGCTCTTTATATTCACGTTTCGCTAATTGTTCAGCAATTGTTAATTTCTCTTTTGACATAAATTTCTCCACGTCCAACAAGAATAATTATTTTAAATTCAAAATAAAAGACTTTTATTTGTATTCAAAAATGACTTTGTTACGAACTTAAAGTTTATCTGGTGATAAGTCCACTGCTCTTTTCTTAGCTTTGATACCGACAGAAGAGAGCTCTTTAAGGAATGAAGTGACATCACCTTTATCGGCTAGATAATAATAAAAGATTAAAGATTCATCTTCCTCTTCCATAACGAAGTTTAATCTACCCATGGTATTTAGTTGTTTATTATGGGTAATCTTTTCATCAAGCACCATCATGATATCATCGAGTTTCACTCGCTTTTTAAGAGCGTAATGATAAACATCGCCCATGATATGTGTTGGGGCATTATCATCATAAAAGAATAGTTCGTCATCAGTGACCGCTAAAGCGGCTTGAGTGAACATTTCATTTTCATTAAACTGAAACAAACCAGGGATTATCGCTCTGACTTTGTCGTATTCATCAAGACTAATCTTCATGCCACTATTATAGCAATAATAGAGGGGATAAAAATATTTTTTATCATTTCAGTGAACATTTTATTTTGAATGTGCTAATATCTTTATCGTTATGAAAGACGACCGCGAAAAACTTATTATTGCAACCTTAGATAAAATTAGACATTTCTTACAAAGAGATGGCGGCGATGTTGAATTCGTCTCCTTTGTGGATGGTGTCGTATACGTTAGATTACATGGCGCTTGCCAAGACTGCGCTTATGCGAATAACGACATCAAAGATTTAGTGGAAGTCATTTTACAAGAAGAAGTTCCAGGCGTTACTGAAGTTAGATTATACCAGGAAGATCAGTATTAATCTTTTGAATTTGGGGTGTCGCCAAGCGGTAAGGCAGTGGACTCTGAATTCACCATTCACTGGTTCGATCCCAGTCACCCCAGCCAATTATTAACTATTGCACCTATCTAGGTGCTTTTTTCATAAGAAAAACCTGGGGAGAAACGCCAGGTTTTTTGTTTTTATCGCCAACCAAACAGTTTTTTAATCGCCGGCATTCTTTGAAATGAGGTAATGCGATAACCTGTTTGATCTAACGCTTTCGTAAAGTCTTCTTGGTCGAGGTTTAATTCAGTGAAGACCACTACTTGCTTTTTAAATCTTGAAGCTTTTGCTTTCTTAATTTTTATGCCTTTAGCGATGGCTTCTTCAACATGAAGTTCACACATGCCACATAACATACCATCGATTCCTAAAACGTATTTATTCATAAGCTTTCCTTATTCTTATGATATTCTTTAAGAATCTTTTTAACGTTGATATGGTGACAAGCACAATCTCCTGTTGGAATGTTATGGACTTTTTTATAGATATATCTAGCGAGAATGAGTGTAACGAAAGAGATAGCCGCGACAAGGACTAAGACTTCAATCCAGATTGTATTTGGATTCTCAAACATTGATATACCTCCTTTAATTAGTTATTAGCTAATGCTAATTTGTGACGTCTACTAACGACGATACCAGCAGCGACAACCGCACCAGCAAGACCGAGAGTCACTAATAAGCCGCCCCACCAGGCAACTTCATATAATGTACCAAGCCAGTACACTACTAAGGCAAAGCCATAAGACATAGCGAACCACCATAATAAGGTGAGCCAGAATTCTTTACCTTTTTGTTCACCATGTGTCGCGCCAATAGCGGCAAAACATGGAATGGTGAATAAGTTATAAACAGCGAAGCTATAGACACCCGCTAAGGATAAGGTGATTGTACCTTCTTCTAAGCCAAGTTCTGCCATTGTGGCAACAACATCTTCTTTAGCGATTAAACCAGTGATTGTGGAAACAACATATTTCCAACCATCAGTGTTATTGGTCCAACCAGTTTCTAAACATCCTAATGGATAGAAGAAGTAGCGTAATCCTTTGCCTAAGTAAGCAAGGATGGAATTATCGATATGAAGGACTAATTCCATTTCACCAGCGTCATTCATCTCTTCAAAGAGTAATAAGCCGAACTTGCCATCTTCCCAGCCAAATGATTTAAGGAACCAAATAACGACTGTACAAGCAGCGATAATGGTACCAGCTTTAATGACATAGTGTTTTAATTTTTCCCAAAGATGGGCACCAACGTTTCTCGCTTGTGGTAAGTGATATTGTGGTAACTCCATAATGAATGGAGAGACATATTGATCTCTAGAGAATAACTTCATGAATAAGGCGAATATAATTGCACAGGCAATACCACCTAAATAGATAGTAAAGACGAAGATATCACCAGCAAAACCTGCCATAGCGCCGACACCAGCTAATAAAGCCCAAATAGGTGCTTTAGCGCCACAAGAGAAGCATGTCATCAATCTAATTGTTCTATTCTTTTCTCTTTCATCTTCTAATGTTCTTGTAGCCATGATAGCAGGAACACTACAACCAAAGCCTGTTAACATTGGGATGAAGGCTTTACCAGATAAACCGAATTTTCTAAACGCTCTATCTAAGATAAAGGCCACACGTGCCATATAACCGCTATCTTCAAGGATAGCAATGAATAAGAAGAGAATCATAATTTGTGGGATGAATGATAAGACAGCATCTAAACCTGTTAAAACACCATCACAAATTAATGAACAATACCAACTATTGGCAGCGCCAGCAGCATCAAACCAGCCACGGACGACGTCAATTAATGAGCCAGTAGCCCAACCAAACCATGATTGTAAGAACACACCAATGGATGGGATGCCTTCAAGTGGTAATAGTTCACCTGTTACTTCATCAAATTCAGCACCCATACCGGTGAAGAAGTTGATCCAACCTTCATGATTGATTTGAAGACCGAAGAGTCTATTTAAGAAGAAGATATCTTCAGAGAAGGTGAAGTGGAAGATAAAGAACATAATGGCCACGAATAATGGGATAGCCCAGATTCTATGAGTCATGACCTTATCGATCTTGTCTGATTTGCTTAACTTTTCACCACCATCATTGTTATTAGCTTTCTTAAAAGCTGTGGCATAGTTTTTAGCAATATATTCATAGCGGTTATCAGCGATTAAAGCTTCGAAGTCACAACCGAATGTATCGTTTTTAAATGTGGCTTTGAATTTGTTAACTGTTTCCACTGCTTCTGGATGCATCTTGACTTCAAGTTCATCCATTTCCACTAACTTAACAGCGTGGAATAATGGGTTTTCAATACCCTTTAATTCAAAAGCGATTTGCACATCGCTAATTAAATGTAATAAAGACTTATCTTCAATAATGGTAGAGCCTTTACGGGCTTTATTACTAGCCTTAACAGCTTCTTGCATTAATTCATCTAAGTTTTCTTGTTTTAACGCGGAGATTTCAATAACTGGGACACCAAGTTTTTCTTGTAATGCTTTTGCATCAATTGTGTCGCCGTTTTTTCTCACAACGTCACTCATATTTAAGGCCACGACCACTGGAACATCGATTTCCAATATTTGTGTTGTTAAATATAAGTTTCTTTCTAAGTTAGTCGCATCAACGATGTTAATAACACAGTCAGGCTTTTCGTCTAAGACATAGTTTCTTGAAACGACTTCTTCTGGGGTATATGGAGATAAGGAATAAATACCTGGTAAATCAACGATATAAATTGGTTCGTCGAGTTTACGATATGTACCTTCTCTTTTATCAACAGTAACACCTGGCCAGTTACCAACGTGCGCTGTCGCACCAGTTAAAGAGTTAAATAATGTGGTTTTACCGGAGTTAGGATTACCCGCTAACGCAAATCTTTTCATATTACTTAGCGTCCTCCACTTCGATATTGACTAATACGGCTTCCGCTTTTCTAAGTGAAAGTTCATATCCACGAATGGTGACTTCAATAGGATCACCAAATGGTGCTTTCTTTCTTAATGTTACTTTTGCACCTGGAGTAACACCCATGTCGAATAAGCGACGACGAACTTTGCCATCACCTTCAACACTTCTAACAAGGCCAGTCTCGCCTTTTTCAATTTGGTCTAGTTTTTTAAGCATAAATTCCTCCCTTTCTACGCAACTAGAATTTTGCTCGCGGTTTCACGGTTGAACGCTAAACGAATACCTTTGACAACACAAATGGTATTTCCACCACGAGAGGAAATAATAGTAATCTTGCCATTTGTTACCACGCCTAAAGATTCAAGGTGTCTTTTGGTCTTTTCATCCGCAAGAACTTTGATGATTGTTAATTCTGTATCAGTTGGGGCAATAACGATTGGCATAATAGTATCCTCCTAGTTAGTCTTATCTAACCGGTAATATTATATACCCATAAATGCAACTGTAAAGAAAAAAGTTAGCATTAACTAACTCTTATCTCTTTATTGTAAATAAATTACTTATTTTTTAGCTTTGAAGTGTTTCTTAATAGCGTCCCAAGTCTTATCTGAGATATCATGCTCCATCTTACAGGCATCTTCTTTCGCGGTTTCTTCATCCACACCGAGATACACTAGCATTTCGGTTAAGATGGTATGTTTTTCTAATGTCTTTTCAGCAATTGCTAAACCAGATGGAGTTAAGGTGATTTCACCTTTATCGTTAATCTCAATATAGCCTTGTTCTTTAAGCTTATTCATAGCGACAGAAACAGAAGGCTTAGAAAATGATAAACCACGCGCAATATCAATCGCGTGAACATTATCTTTTTCTTGTGAGATTTGTAATATTTTTTCTAAATAATCTTCTTGGGATTCTAAACGTTTCATAACATTAATATAGATGTTTTTTGATTATTTTCAAAGTGATTAGTCTTCGTTATTTAAGTATTTGTAAAGTTCTTCACACGCTAATGACATCTTAGTAACAGAGAACTTCTCACATTTTGGATAGACATAGAATGTATCATCTAAGGTATTAAGATCAACACAATCACCAAACTTACCTAGATATTCATATTCAATATGGACACTATAGTGATCTTTGGCTAATAAGGTGACTTCATAGTCTTTATCTTGGTATCTACCAGTTAGTTTAAAGCCGTTCATATCATGGACTAGTTTAGCCATACCTAAATCAATGAATTTATCAGCGTTTGGCAAAGCGTCCACTCTAACAGGACATTCAAAGTGATATTTACCTTCTCTAACTTCTTTTCTAACATTACTTCTTTCCCATTCATACCAATCAGGAATATGTGGGAATTCTGTCTCTCCAGAAAGAGCATGTAATACCCCGTGTTCATCCATTTCATATGTTTTACCACAGTGATTACACTTAATTTGTGTACCCTCAGAACTCATTTCATATTCCGTTCCACAGTGTGGACATTGATATAAGACTTTATGCAAGTTTTTAGCTCTATCTTTATCTTTAAGGAGAATTCCACTATCTCTTAACCAAGCATAATCATCGTATTCTAAAGCTTTTTGAAGACGTTCATCTAATTCTTCCACTGATAGCTTTTCTACTTCTTCTTTAGTGGCGATACATTCTAATGTTGCTTCTAAACCTTTAATCTTTCTTCTTTTTGGATTATAGAAAGGTTCAACGATATGGTCACCATGAGTTGTTAGAGTCACTAATGGGACTTTAAAGGCTTTCGCTAAAGCGGCATTACTTTTAGGCACTATTGCTTTCGTGCCACATAAAGAATATCTAGCTTCAGGATAGATAACCATAATGTCACCATTTTTGATAACGGAGCGGATATGTCTAAGTAGATTCACATCATTAGTGAATTTTCTTTTACAAATACCACCGATGGAGCGGAGTAATTCTTCTCTTCCAATAAAGCCATCAATCGCGACGATATAGTTGCAGCGGTTAGGTAAGATGGCTTTTTCAAGCACCATTAAATCGTAATAGGAATTATGATTACCCATTAAGATATAAGGTGGCTTAATACCTTCCATATTCACTTTGTGAATAATTTGGCCTTGCTTACGGGTTGTTATACCCGCGATTATTTTCATTAAAAAACGAAGTTTCTGCCTCACTGGAGGCTTCTTCATGTCAAATCTTTTAACATTATCGAGCATGTTTTTATTTTACTTTTAAACAATAATAAAAGGCAAGCCATGATAGCTTGCCCTTTATATCAGTTATTTGGCTATTAGTCCAAACTAACATCAACAGCGGCTTTTAAGAAGAAGCTGTAATGATAGAAATAAACTGTGTAATAAGAGAAACCACTTTCTTGGAAACTGACTTTATAACGATAAGTGGATGCATTAACGGATACTTGCTCCCAACCCATAGTTTCGTTTGGCATATTACCTGTTCTCCATGGCTTATATCTAATTGGATGTTCAGGTCTCACGAATAAGTGAGGATTTTCTTCACCTGTGACAATTTCCATTTCGATAATGTATTGGGTATTTTTATTGAAATAGTAATGATTATCGACACATTCTACTGGAGTAACACCATCAGCTTGATAAACGCCTTTTAGGTCAAGCCAGCCAATTCTTAGCTCATCATTCCATGAAATGCCAATACCTTCACTTCCATGATAAGCAAAGACACCATAGTCCAGTATATATTCATCACTTGTCATACCTGGCTCAAGCCATTTGACAACGAGATGATTATCTTTCATATCTAATTCGAAATTATAATCATATTTGATGTTAGAAACTATTTGTTCATAGAGAAGTCTATTATGATAGACATCGTAGATGAAAAATCTGCGTTGATTATGTTTGATAGATTCAAACACTAAATCACGGTGTGAATCTCTGTTAATTTCAGAAGCATAAATTTTATTAGTTCCATTGATATCTAGAATCTTGTTGTCGCCTAAAAACACTTCGTTTTGTGTGACTCTAAAGGTTTCTTCAAATTCATCCAAAGTGAAGTTAGCGGTTTCTGGGACGCTTGCATCATAGACAAGTTGATCTGGGCCACCATAACCAGGTGTGACTTCCACAAAAGCATCTAGACCGAAATGTTCTCTAATTTCATCGATTGTACAAACGATGGATGAACTATCATAGAAAACATTTTCTGCTGCAATTGGATATTCATAACCATCAACATCAATAGCAGACAAAGTATCTAATTCACGTTCTCCTTCGGTTGTGCCACTGAAGTATAAGGTTATAAATCTCCTATTTGCGCTTTCAGTAACATATTCAAATCCTTCGATGACTCTATTAGCAGAAAATTGGAAATATGCGCGTTTGCCTTGACGATAAGGAGCGCCTGCATATCGTAAGCATGAATACATTTTTTCACCATTCTTTAAGATGATCATGTCTTCTTCAAGATAGCTGTTTTGAATGACTACGCCCTTGATATGGCCATTGCCAATTCTTTCATCGAGGAAGACGCTTTTTTGCGTATCAAATTCGAAGAATAAGAAATCAGAGAATGTAATTGGGAAGTCTAATGGAATAGGACGATGCAATCTACCACAGTTATCTGTATAACGTTCACGTAGTTCTTCGTAGGTTCCTGGTGTTCCTTCCGCTTTCTTGTTTTTTGAACGTAAAACATAGTTCGTTTTAGTATTAATATTTGATTCTTGATTATAAGCAAGATAAGAATAATAGGCTGCTTCACCAAAGTCGTCGCATTTTGGTTGAGTTCCATCTAATTCATAGAGACGTGAAAGAATACTGTTGGTATAACCACTATTACTGCCACTTGAACCATAGTTACTTGAAGAGGATGTAATAACACCACTTTTCATAATTGTGGGCACAAGGACAGCCACTAAAGCAATGCAAGCGCAAGCTGCACCAATAGGGGCTAATAGGATAGGAAAGTTTCTTGTCTTTTTAGGTTTGATTTGAATATTATCTAAAGAGTTAATCTCTGGTAATGATGATTCGATGAGGTTTTGGCTGTTCTTCTTGATCTCTTGTTCGATTCTTTTCATCTTTGTAGACTCCTTTAATCTTTTTGATTGCTTGAGCGTAACGATATTTTGCGGTAGCACTTGGAATACCTAACATTTCACTTACTTCTTTCCAAGAAAGACCAAATGTTAGTCGATAACCAATGATTTTCTTTTCTTCTTTAGTTAAATCATAAGGAAGGAAGTAATCTAATTGGCTCTCTTGCTTACTCACGCATATATCCTCTAATAAATCACTACTTTGTTCGCGTGAGCGTTTCTTAGCAAAATCAATTGCTTCGTTTTTCGCCATTGCGCATAAGTAGGAATGTAATGAAGAGGCATCTTTCACTTCACTTCTTTTTTCAAGGATCTTCATGAAGACATTTTGGTATACATCATCGATATCGTCTTTTTGGTCTACATATGTAGCGATGATGAAATAAAGAAGGGCCCTATAGCTTTTGTAAACAATAGCGGTTGCCTCTTCTTCACCTTGAAGAAAGAGTTTAGCAGTTCTGATGGTCACGTTCATTTTGAAAGCAGCTTTCGTAAGTAAAGACGATTAGAAAGTGAGAAATAGATAAAACTTTTTCACAAAATAATTATATAAAAAAATCCTGATGTTACTCAGGACTTATTTAACTGTTTGGTGGATCCGACGAGGATCGAACTCGCTACCTCCTCCATGCCATGGAGGCGCTCTCCCAGGTGAGCTACGGACCCACAGTGCGATATTTATTATACATTAATTCATTAGTTAGACAACAAGAAATTTGTGTTTTTTACAAAAAGAAAAGGTGATAACCACCTTTCTAATATATTGGCGCGCTTGAGACGATTTGAACGCCCGACTTCTTCCTTAGGAGGGAAGCGCTCTATCCAGCTGAGCTACAAGCGCGTGATAAGTATTTTACTTATCGTAGCCGTTTGGGTTCTTTGATTGCCATCTCCAGGAATCACGGCAAGCATCTTCAATATTGAGTTTTGTTTTGAAGTGCATTTCTTCCCAGGCTTTTGATACTTCAGCGTAGTTTTCATCAACATCACCAGGACGTCTTGGGCAGATAACATATGGAAGTTTCATATTATTAGCCTTTTCAAAGGCGTGGACTAATTCGAGAACACTTGTGCCTTTGCCAGTGCCTAAGTTATAGATAACTAAGCCTGGTTTTTCTTCTAATTTCTTTAAAGCACATAAATGGCCGTGCGCTAAGTCGACGACGTGGATGTAGTCTCTAACACCAGTGCCGTCTACTGTCTTATAGTCATCACCATAGACGTTTAAGTGTGGGCGTTTACCCACTGCGACTTGAGTGATATATGGCATTAAGTTATTTGGAATACCATTTGGATCTTCGCCGATAAGGCCACTTTCGTGAGCACCGATTGGGTTAAAGTATCTTAAGATAGCGATATTAGCGTCTTTATGTTCTTTAGCATAGTCTTTCAAGAGATATTCGATATCTAATTTGGTTTGACCATATGGGTTGGTGCAACCACCAACTTTATCACTTTCCTTAAGTGGGACGTGATCAGGGACGCCGTATACCGTCGCGCTACTTGAGAAGACGATGTTATTAACACCAAATTCAGGCATAAGTCTTAATAAGACTTTACTGCTACCGATATTGTTATCGATATATAACTGTGGTTTTTCAACAGACTCAGCGACACTCTTTAAACCAGCGAAGTGGATGATGTCAGTGATGTTTTCTTTTTTAAAAACTTCTTTGAGTTTTTCATAATCACAAACATCAACTTCATAGAATCTTGGTTTCTTACCAGTAATTTGATAAATACGATTTAAAACTTCTGGTTTTGAATTAACAAAGTTATCAACGATAACGACATCATAACCATTATTAAGTAATTCAACGACTGTATGGGAACCGATATAACCTGTTCCACCTGTGACTAATACTGCCATATTATTTTTCCTCCAATTTATTGAGAAGCATTTCTTTTATATTTAATGAATCGACATTATTGTGTGTCTTCTTGTAGATTTGGCCTAATAGATAATTTAAGGCTTTGTCTTTGCCGTTCTTGTAGTCATTCACGGCATCTATATATTCTAACAAAATTTCATCAATTATTGATGATAATTTATTGTCCTCATATTTTTGAGTGAAGTTGTATTTGTCTAATAAGCTTTCTAAAGACTCTTGTGTTTCAAGCAATTCTTTATAGATAATTGAGGCTTGTTTATAGGTGATTTCCTCTTGGTCGTAGATGTCTAATAATTTTATTAAGTCTTCTTCAATAATTGAGAGAATATCACTACCGTGTCGCTTAATTTCGTTTCTAACACGGGTTAAAACAAAGTTACTAACCTTGAGTGTAGCGAGGTCTTCCTCTTTAAGTCTGAAGAATAAGTGAGCAAGGTAAGGATCGTTATTAATTTCCTCTAGTGTTTCTGGTAGTAAGAAATCTAGATAAATACGTTTATGTGATTTATAACTAAGTGCTTCATCGATTAATTCTTGGCTAATTCTTACTGGTGCGATTGTGGCGTCTTGGAAATACTTATAGTCGATTTTTGTGTTCTTTTTACGCATAAAGACGGTGATGTTTTTATCTTCATCATAACGGCGTGTTTCTGGTTTAACTGATTTACCACTACTGACGATTTCTTTTTGACGTTTGATTTCACTATTAATCGCGCGTTCAACATTTCTAAAGCCATTGAGGTTCTTAAGTTCAACGATTTCTCCGTTTACTCCATCCACTTTGAGTGAGACATTAACATCCACTCTCATGGAGCCTTCTTGTAAACGACCATTACTAACTCCTAACGAGACAGCGGTATCTTTGATATCTTCTAAGAAGATTCTTGCTTCTTTACCATTTCTAATATCTGGTTCAGTAACTATTTCAATTAATCCCATACCAGAACGATTGAAATCTAATAAGGTTTTGTTATCTGAATGAATTTGTTTCGCGGAGTCTTCTTCCATATGTAAGTGATTAATGCGAATGATTTTAATGCCATCATTCACATTAATCGCAAGGTGACCACTTTTACCAATTGGATGATAGAACTGTGTTAATTGATAGCCTTTGGCTAAATCGCTATAGAAATAGTTCTTTCTATCGAATCGAATTAATCTATCTAATTCCATATGAAGAGCGTTAACCATTCTAATTGCGTAGATTACACATTTCTTATTAAGAATAGGCATTGCGCCAGGGAACGCCATATCTAAAGGAGAAACATTAGAGTTAGGGGCTTTACCATACGTAGTAGGCGCACTAGAAAAGAGCTTAGAATCACTAAGTAATTGAAGATGGATTTCTAGACCGATAATTGCTTCGTAACTCATACTATTCCTTAACTAGGTCCTTTAAGCCTGTAATATCTTCCACCACTTGAGCAATCTTAAGTAACTTAGATTCAGTAAAATGGTGGCTGGTAAGATTAACACCAAATGGCATGCCACTTTCAAATCCTAACGGTAAAGTAATTGATGGATAACCACCAAGGTTAGCAAACGCTAAATAGTTATCAGATACTGTTGCGTCCTTATTAAATGATTTCTTAGGAACATCACCATCAAATAAAGGAGCGGTTGTTGGTGAGGCAGGTAAGATAATTGCATCATTACTTTCCAGTATCTTATTAAATGTATCAACGATGACTCTTCTACAACGAAGGGCTCTTAAATAGATTTCTTCTTGGTTTTCTTCTAACAATGAAATAGAACCAATCACGAATCTTCTTCTAATACGATCAGAGAAACCTTCAGTTCTTACTTTAAAGAGCATTTCTTCATATGATTCTGCTTCTTTATTAACACCAAATTTAATGCCATCAAGATTAGCGTTGTTACTTGTGGATTCCGCACTGGAGAGAATGTAATAGCAGGAATAAATGGCTTTAGCTAAATCAAAACCAATGGAGACGGTATTGATTTTATAGCTTTTTTCTTTTAATCCTTTAACTAATTCATCAAAAGCTTTCTTAATGGCTTCATCTTTTAAATCATCGTAGATTTCTTTAATGATGGTTAGTGTCTTATTTTCTTTATATTCTTCGATTGGCAAAAATGAGGATGTTGTGTCTTTAATGTCATGGCCTGCAAGGACGTTTAATAGGAGAGCGCTGTCCTTAACGTTTCTTGTAAAATAGGCGACTGTATCTAAAGAGGCCGCAAAAGTGAATAAACCATATCTAGAGATTCTACCCCAAGTTGGTTTAAAGCCCACAAGCGCACTATAGGAAGCAGGCTTACGGACACTATCGCCGGTATCAGAGCCAATAGCATATGGCACAATGCCACTAGCGCATGCTGCAGCGCTACCACAAGATGAACCACCAATCATTCTGGTCTTACTTTCATCCCATGGATTATATGTTTTACCAAGATGACCACTACTACCTGTTCCACCCATTGCTAATTCATCTAGTGTGGTTTTAGCGATTGGGATAGCTTTTTTGTTTAATAATCTTGTATATACTTCAGCGTCAAATGGTGGTAAGTATCCTTCTAATAATTTAGATGATCCGGTTGTTGGAATATCTTTAGTGGAGAAGTTATCCTTAATAGCAAAAGGTATACCCCATAAAGGATTATCAACTTCAGGTTCTTTTAATTGCTTCGCAATTTCAATTGCCTCTTTTTCATAGACATATTCAAAGGCATTATTAGTGTCTTTTTTAATCTTTTCTAATGCTTCTTTAACTAAATCTAAAGGTGTGACCTCTTTATTAACTAAAGCCTTGTGTATTTCATAAATGTTTAAAGAAAGATAGTTCATCATTTCACCACCTTTGGAATGACAATCTGTCCTTCTTCTACTTTAGTAGCGTTCTTTAAGGCTTCTTCTTGGCTTAAAGGAGGCTCCACTACGTCTTCTCTAAGATAGTCAGTTACTAACTCATAAGGAAAGACCATGGGTTTAACATGGTCAATATTCTCTATCGTCTTCATATGTTCAATGGCTTCTAAGAGATCAGCGTATTCTTCAGTAAGAACTTCAAGTTCAACCTCATCAATATCAAACATGAGGTTATGCGCTGCTTCTAAAAGCGTCTTTTGACTGACTTTTTTCATTTTATTTTAATAATTCTAAGAATTCTTCTTCGTTTAAAACAGTAATGCCTAAGGCTTGAGCTTTATCTAGTTTAGAACCTGCTTCTACGCCAGCGATAACAACATCAGTGGCCTTAGAAACAGAACCTGTCACTTTAGCGCCTAAGTTTTCTAATATTTCAGTGGCTTCTTTTCTACCATATTTCATTAAGGTACCAGTTAAGACAACTGTTTTACCAGAGAAATAGGAATCAGCGGCTTTCACTGTACTACCTAAATAATTGAAGTTAACGTGTTGTTCTTTAAGAGCGTTAATTGTTTCGATGTTTCTTTCATCAGCGAAGAAGTTAACGATACTGGACGCTACGACTGGACCAACATCAGCGATTTCTAAAAGTTCTTCTTCACTCGCAGCGATAAGGTTATCGATATTCATATATTTTCTAGCGAGAGTTTTGGCCATCTTTACACCGACTTCTTTAATGCCTAAACCAAATAGCACTCTTTCTAAGGAGTTTTCTTTACTCTTTTCAATCGCATTGATTAAGTTATCGACGGACTTGGACTGCCAGCCATCTAAAGAGATGATTTCATCACGGTGATTGGCTAAAGAATAGATTTCTTTAACGTTTCTAAAGAAACCTTGGTTAAAGAATTGTTCTGCCACTCTTTCACCTAAGCCTTCAATATCCATCGCTTCTCTAGAAGAGAAGTGAATAATAGATTCAATTTGTCTCGCGTCGCAATGTGGATTACAGCAGAAATGCATGGCGTCTTTTCTAATTAAAGGCATGCCACAGACTGGGCAGTTATTAATCATCACGAACGGGATTTCTGTACCTGTTCTTCTTTCCTTAACTGGGCGGACGACTTCAGGAATGACATCACCCGCTTTACGGATAACAACATAATCCCCAATCTTTAATTCTTTTTCATTAATGAAATCTTCATTATGAAGAGTGGCTCTTTGAACAACTGAACCAGCGACTCTCACAGGAGTTAAAACAGCGTTAGGGGTAATCTTACCAGTTCTGCCAACAGTGAAGATAATATCTTCAAGTTTAGTGACCACTTCTTCAGGTGGGAATTTATAAGCAATAGCCCATCTTGGGGTTTTCGCGGTATAACCTAACTTATCATATAAGGACATATCATCAACCTTGATGACAATGCCATCGATATCATACGCTAGAGAGCTTCTCTTCTCTGTATATTCTTCGACGTATTTAAGCACTTCTTCAATGCCGTTACATAATCTTCTTTCAGGGTTTGTTTTAAAACCAAGTTTATCTGCCATCTTAAGGGCTTCGGAATGGTATCTAATGCCAAAATCGCTAGCGTTAACAAAGTAATACCAGAAGGCATCTAAGCCACGAGAAGCGGCAATACCACTATCGAGTTGACGAATACTACCAGCGGCAGCATTTCTTGCGTTAGCGAATAACGGTTCACCAGTTTGTTCTCTTTCTTTATTAAGTCTTTCAAGTGACTTTTTAGGCATGAAGACTTCACCTCTGATTTCAAAGTCTTCAGGAGTATTTATGCGAGAAGGTATTGATTTAATGGTAATAACATTCGCAGTAACATCTTCACCAGTCACACCATTACCTCTAGTCGCAGCGTATTCTAAATTGCCATGGTAGACAAGAGACATACCAAGGCCATCAATCTTCATTTCCGCCATATAGATGACTTTATCTAAGCCAGTAATTTCTCTAACTTTTTTATCAAAATCTCTTAAGTCATCTTCGTTAAAAGCGTTAGCTAAAGAAAGCATCATTCTTTTATGAGTGACTTCTTTAAATTTATCTTGGACAATGCCACCTACTCTTTGAGAAGGGCTTAAAGGAGACTGATATTCAGGATGCTCATTTTCGAGCATGATTAATTCTTGCATGAGACGGTCATATTCCGCGTCAGCAACTGATGGATTATCTAATACATAGTATTCGTAGTTATATTTTTCTAATAAACTTCTTATTTCATCAATTCTATCTTTGACACTCATGCTTCATGTCCTCCTTTGGAAACACTAGGATGTGTTCCAAGTATTGATTTTTCACCATGTTCTTCGAAATTTACTTTAATAATATCATCGCCCTCTAAAGCAATAACAACACCTTTACCTAATTTCTTATGGATAACGATGTCGCCAACTTTCCAATCATCAACATCATTTCTAATATCGTCAAAGACTGGAGTACTTGGTTTCTTTTCTTCTTCAAAGGAGAGATGATCACCATCATCAAAATGGTAGACCTTTGGTCTCTGTTGTTGTGGTTGTAAACGTGGTCCACTACGGAACATTGTATCTCTATTTTGTACCACTTCGTTACCAGATTCTTTTAAGAATTGAGATGGAATTAAGTTACCTTGGATAACATAGGAGAAATCCATTGCTAATGTAAGATAGAGCTTCTTCTTTGCTCTAGTCATAGCGACATAGGCTAATCTTCTTTCTTCTTCCATAGCCACATAGCCACCTTCCATCATTGCTCTTTGATTTGGGAAGACACCTTGGTTAAAGCGTAAGACAAAGACCACAGGATATTCCAAACCTTTAGCGGTATGAACGGTCATTAATGTGACGTGATCACCATCAATGATTTCATCTTGAGCACTTAATAAGGCGATGTTTTGTAAGTATTCATCAAATGTGGATGATGGATTGTTTTTTAAATAGTGACGAATATCTTCAAATAAGGCTTTAACGTTTTCTAAACGTTCATCACCATCATCTTCTTTCATCAGATATTCTTTATAGCCAGTTGACCAAATCATATCTTCTAAGATTTTGGAGAAGACTTCTTCGTTCTTCTTGATATCTTCTCTAGCAATTTCAATTAAAGTCACCATGCTTTTAGCAGCATTGATTAAAGATGCTTTAATTTCACTATCTTTTGGATCAACTTCTTTAACGTATTCATATAAGGATTTATTAGCCACTTTTGCTTCTTGATTTAAACGTTCTTCTGAAGTTTCTCCGAATCCTCTTTTTGGAACATTTAAAACACGAGAGAAGGAGATATTATCTTTCTCGTTAACGATTAAGTGGAAATAGGCTAAGACGTCTTTAATTTCTCTTCTTTGATAGAACTTAGTACCACCAAAGATTTTATAAGGAATTTGATAACGGGTTAGCGCCGCTTCAAAGTCCATGGTGATGTAGTTAGAGCGGTATAATAAAGCAATATCGTTATAGTTATAACCACCATAGTCTTTTAGCTTTCTAATCTCTCTAGCGACATAGTCGGCTTCAAGTCTACCAGAAGGTGAACAATTAACTGTAATAGCGTCACCACCTAATTCGGTTGTATATAAGTTCTTAGTAACTCTAAGTTTGTTATAAGCGATTAATTTATTAGCAGCGTTTAAGATAGCTTGAGTACTACGATAATTTCTATCGAGAACGATAGTAATCATATCGAGATAACGTTTATTTAAATCTAAGATGATGTTTTGATTAGCACCTCTCCAGGTATAGATGGTTTGGTCTGGATCACCAACGACATACAAGGATGTTGATGGCTTTTTAAGGAAGTTAATCATCTTATATTCCACGTCATTAGTGTCTTGGAATTCATCGATTAAGATATGGTCGATTCTATCCTGCCACTTCATACGGATATCTGGATAGTTTTCTAGGATATAGTTTGTTTGTAAAAGCAAATCATCAAAGTCTAAAGAGAAGTTCTTATACTTTTCTTCTTCGTAGATTTGATAGATTTCTAAGCAAGTCTTTTCATCTTCAAAAGAAGGTCTAACGATTTTAATATCATCAGGATATTTGCCTAATAGTTTTTGTTTACCGATATAGCCTAAAGCTTTACCGACAATCTTATCACCACGTTTAAAACCTAATGTGGCAGCGATATCTTTTACTAATTTGGTTTGATCTTCTTCATCTAGAATTGTGAATGAAGCAGGGAAACCAAGAATAGAGATTTCATGACGTAAGAAATAGGCCGCGAAACTATGGAATGTTCTAATTGTTAAGTCTTGGCTCTTTTCTGGGAACATTCTATCCACTCTAGTTTTCATTTCATTAGCGACTTTGTTGGTAAAAGTAATCGCTAAAATTTTCCATGGAGCGACACCCATTTCACTAATAAGATAAGAAATACGATATGTTAAAACACGGGTCTTACCAGAACCCGCTCCAGCGATAATTCTAACGTGTTGAGCTTCTGTAGTTACAGCCTCAAATTGATTTTCATTTAATTCAGTTTTATAGTTCATATATTGTTAACAATATACTAACAAGAAAAGCGCCTACATACAATAAAGAGTTAATTTTGTTTTAGTCTTTGTTCGTTGAGGTATGTTAGACAGTCATCAATGCCTGAAATATTAGCGGTTATTGTAGCGTTTTCCACTTCTAATATGGAAGGCGTTCCATTAATAGAAGCTTCTTCGTAATTTGTGATGCCAATTTTCTTGTCTGAATCGATAGGAACAGCGTTTTCACCAACATTCAAAAAATAGGTTTTTAGTGGACACGTGATAGCAAAATCCACCACTTCTTCCTGCATTTCGTGACAATAAGCACAGGTCTCAGAATAAAGGAAAATAATGTAGGATTTTTCCTCTTGGTTTAGGATTTCTGGCCACTTAATGGAGTTATCCACTACAACTTGATATTCGTTGAATGGTTTATAAGATGAAGTTGAATTCTCGTTTGAAGAACAGGATGTGATCAAAGTGATACTTAATAAAGAAGCAATGAATCTAAAAATTTTCATAACACTAGTATAAGTGTTTTTGTGCATTCATAAATAAAAAATAGTAAAATAACTATATGGCGCTTTTTTCTAAAAAGACAACACTAGTTCATAACATCACATATATGGCAATTATGACAGCGATAAATCTTGTTTTTATCGTTCTTGATACATTCGTGCCATTCATGATGCTTTTACTGATCTTATTACTCCCATTTGTTAGTGCGGTTGTTTCTTATTTCTGCCAAAAGAGATATTACATTATCTACGCAGTAGCGAGTGTTGGCTTATGCTTAATCTTTAACATTGCGGATACGATTTTCTATATCATTCCTGCTTTATGTTCTGGTTTTGTGATTGGTCTACTTCTAGATAAGAAGATCAACCCATTCTGGATGATACTTAGTAGTACCTTGATTGAAGTAGCTTTAACTTACGCTTTTATTCCTCTTATCAACTTAATGACTGGCGCTGATATGGTCGTCACATTCTTGACTATCTTCCATCTCAATGATTTTGCTTATAAAGAAGAGTTGATGCATTTATTCATTCTCTTTATTGCCTTAACACAGTGTTCTATCACTCACTTTGTTTTACTAAATGAAATTAAGAAGATTGGTGTGGAAACTGATACCCATGTCGCTTCATTTATTCCTTATATCATTGGTTTATTTGCTTGTTTAGCAATTAGTGTTATCTTTGCTTTTACCTATAAACCACTTTCATTAGCGTTCGTTGCTTTATCGTTCTATTTCGCTATTTTCTTGCTTGTGAATATTGTGCTAGCTAAGCGCATCAGTGGGTACGTAATACTAGGCGCTTTGACGCTTGCTGCGTTTATCGTATTTGTGATATTTTTCACCAAAATTGAAAAACCAATGGGCTTCATGTTATTCGGTTTATTTCCATTAGCAGTTGGCCTCACAAGTTTTTTCCAATTTTTCTTGTTAAATAGAAGAAATAATAATTAAAATATTATTACCATGGTTGATTTACTAAAGGCATTTGGTCGCGGAATTATTTATGTCCTTTGCTTCCCATTCTTCATTGTAGCATTGGCGATTTTTGCCGTGATTGGCTTATTAGCGTTCATCTTCCAACTTATCAAATCCATTATCTTCTTCTTCACTGGTCAAAAGTTCTTCCCAGAACTACCTGAAGATAAAGAATTAAGATTGATGCAAGAAGCGGAAGAAGCTAGAAGAAACCCACAACCACAGCCACAAGCTCAACCACAAATGGATAGACCTGCTCAAGGTGGCCTAATGTTTGAAGAAACATATGATGAAGACGATTTTCTAGATGAACCATCTCCAGAACCAATGGCCCAACCAAGAGCACAAACTCCAATTGAAGAAATTGTCTTCGAAGAAGAACCTGCTCCTGAGGTTACGCCTATGCCTACACCTAAGCCAGCGCCTCAGCCTCCCATACAAGAGATGAGAAGACCTGATCCAGAACCTTCTAAAGAATTACTTCATGAAGAAGAGGAACCAGCGGGGGATTTCTTAAATCCATTCGACGCTGAAGAAGAAGCTGCTGAGGAAGAAGAATTAGAAATCTATCAACCAAAAGGCACGAATGATGATATTTATCAAATTGATGAAGAAGACACCGATTCTGGTGTGAATATAAATTTTGACGACTGAGGTAAACGATGAATCCAAATTTACTTATTAAATTTACGGAAAATGATAAAAGAGTAGTAATCGCTCTTCTCTTTGCGATTATTCTTCTTTTCGTTATTATCGGTTTACTTGGTTCATTAATTATTAGAGTCATGAAATGGCAAGGTAAGAAATGCGATACCTTAGTGAGTGATGTTGTTACCAATCACATTGTAAAAAAACCACATCAATTAAGAAAATACGCTGCGAAAAAGAATATCCGTCATTTCATTAAGCAAGCCTGGTTACCAATTATCATCACTATCATTGGTGCGGCCACATTAGTCATTAGAGATGCTGTCTTAAATGATTGGAGTTATAACCCATTTAATATGAATACTGGTTTTGGTTCATTATTCTTTGTGTGGGATTTCACCACTATTATTCAAACACCAGAAACAGGCGCAGGCATTATTCTTTCCTGGCCAACATTAATCAATTCTCCACACTTTGTTACTGAAGCAATTGTGGCTTATATTTCTGTCACATTCATGGTTGTTGGTGGTTGCTGGTATTTAGTAGCGGCTCAAGCCTACTTAGCTAGAACCATTAGAGCAATTAAGCTTTCCAAGAAAGTGTTTGAAAAGAGTTTAGATAACTTCGATCAAAACACTCCACCACAACAAGTAAATAATCCTCAAATGCCACAGCAATAAATAAAAGCCCCTCAAATGAGGGGATTTATTTTGGCTTGTTTTTTAATGTTAGATAGCATTGACCATCTTTAGAATAATCATTACGATTTCATAAGCTGCATAGCCAAACAAAAGTAAGTCTAAGATAATAACAACCCAGAGGAATCTTGTTTTTACACGGGCTTTACGGGCCTCTTTTTCGCTATCGACAACTTCTTCGATCATAATAACCTCCTATTAGTATTTGATGCTATTGCTTGTTCTTGGATATGGTTGAACATCACGGATGTTTTGCATACCGGTGATGTACATGAGTAAACGGTCAAAACCAATACCGAAACCAGAGTGTTTGCAGCCACCGTATCTACGTGTGTCTAAGTACCAATCTAATTCCTTATCGTTACCGAGTTTTTGCATCTTCTTAAGTAAGATGTCATATCTTTCTTCTCTTTGAGAACCACCGACGAGTTCACCAACAGCTGGGACTAATAAGTCACAAGCGGCAACGGTCTTACCATCATCGTTTTCTCTCATATAGAAAGCTTTAATTTCTTTTGGATAATCGGTTAAGAATAATGGACCCTTAACAATTTCTTCAGTGAGGTATCTTTCATGTTCACTTTGTAAGTCCATACCCCATTCGATATTGTTGTTTTCGAATTTGTGACCTTCTTTAACGGCTTTCTTTAAGAGTTCAACACCTTCGGTGTATGTCATTCTCTTGAAGTCACTATTAGCGACATGAGTTAATCTTTCGATTAAGGTCTTATCAATCATGGAGTTGAAGAAATTCATTTCTTCTGGGCAAGCAGACATGATGTAGTTAATGCAGAACTTAACGCAGTCTTCAATAACATCCATGTTGCCTTCTAAATCAGTGAAGGCCATTTCTGGTTCCACCATCCAGAATTCAGAAGCGTGTCTAACGGTGTTAGAGTGTTCCGCTCTA
>JBGUMU010000033.1:0-8826 GCA_045116995.1 Bacilli bacterium | reverse complement strand
GTGTTGGAGAAACGGAATCTAATATTCCTACCCCTGAATCTATTTTGGTTTATATAAATTTTCTTAATCATGTATCCTCTCATTTAGCTGAAGATTTAACAAAAATCACAACAACTCTTAAAAAAGAAAATATTATAAAGAAAGATGAATGATTTATATCCCTTATGAGATTAAATTCTCATAAGGGATATTTACCGTTTAATCGATATTTTAAATATACTTATTTAAAGCGAGGCCTAATCAGTTGAATTGTAAAAGCATGGTTCTTCTGGTGATTGACATAGTTGTCATAGAGGTTTCATAATATCATAGGGTTAATGACATCTTTTGTTCATTAATTCCACCTTTCTAAGTAGCCCGGTGATTGCTCCTCTCCATTATCACCTGCTTTTAATACTACCAAGGTGCTTTCACCGGGCTCAACTTAAGTTAATACCAGACTAGTTGGATACTTTACATAGAGTTCTTGTTCAACGATTGACATAGTTGTCATAGTGTCTGTGTATTATATAGTTTGGTGATGTGTTTTTCATAACTTTCACATTACCGACTCTCGTTTACAAGGTACCTGATGCCAGGCTAAAAGATTTACATTATTAAAAATATTTTAATTTTGCGTCTTTTGTCCTCTCCAACTGACTTCTTTATAACTTTATCGGCATCAGGTATTCTTGTAAAAAACCGTAAAATCAGTATTTTGAGTATATATTTTAACAGTGATTGACAATCTATGATTCATTGAAACCTGTTTATTATTACCCCTTATAAACATGATGTAGATGAGTCAAGTCATCATCAATAAGAAACCCGACATGATGTCTATTAGTACCTTTCCTAATAGCTCATGATAATATTGATTTGATTCGGGTTTCTTTTTTTATTAAATTTTGAAAAAGTCAAGAATTATGAATATACACTTATACCGTGAGAAAGAGATTAGGACGCCATATATAGCTTTGGGGACTTATGAAGTCGCTAGCGCAAGCGCCCTATTAATGCTCCGCCATGTGCTGGCTCTTATGATGTAATGCATCCACAACTATAGTGGTTTTCTAAGAGTACCAACGTGGAGAAAATATAAAGGCGAGCAGCGTGGTAGACTTAAAGGCTATTCGCGAGGTCTTTAGATATCTTAATCTCTTTCTCTTTCTTTTTTTTTCTTCGATAGCTATAAATCGCACATTAGATTAATCAAAAAATTGGTTTATATAAACAAATTTAATTACATTAATCACTCTAAAAGGGGTGACTACTTTTGGCAGAAAACAACGGAAAATACACGAACTGGAAAAAAGAGTTCGGTAAATCTGTGAAGTTTGCAGCTAAAGATGTTTTAACTGATCTTGCACCAGCTACTGTTGGCAGTGCAAGAAATATAGCTGCAGACATTCGTGAGTTAAGACAGACGTTAAGAAAGATGGCTCAAAACCAGGGCTCTATTAACGGTATGGTTGGTCAGCAGACTGGTGAAGAAACTAAGCTTATTAATGATGCAGTCAAGAATCTTAAAGATTCATTAGAGACTGGTCAATTTTATAGCGAAGAACGAGCTAAAGCTGCTGACCCGTTTAGTAATTTTGATACAAACTTTAATTTCGATGAATCTTCATCGTTTACTAATCCTATGGATGCAGTTGCTGCCAGCATTGGTAGTCAAACATCCAGAGGTGTTAAGCAAATAAATAGTTCTCTTGAGAAAAGCACTGAAACTTTAGCTGAAGGTTTCTCTGTTCTCAATAGAAGTGAAAAGCATTCATTTATTCTGAATGCTGCTTTACAGAAACGGTTCCATAGTGAATCTCTGGAACAGTTTAAAGCTATGAACGAAAACCTTGGTAATCTCGTTAGATTTAATAATGAGACCAATGCTACTTTCGTCACAGCTTCTATGAAATTCTACGATGATAGCTTGGAAGAATTAAGAGCTATTCGTAAAGGAATCGAAGTTATCTCTACTCAGAAAGAAGTGGAGAATGACCAGTATACAAGCAGTGAAGCAGCTAATGTCTTTGATGAACGTGGTAGATTTAGCTTAAAGAACTACTACAACTACGTCAAGAAGAACTTTAGCTCAGGAGCAGCTGGTGGCGGATTTGGAATGGCCAAGATGCTGCTCAACCCGATGTTCGCTGGTGAATATGCTGCTAATCCTGCTCATCATTTATTGAAGCTCGGTATCTCTTCGATGTTACCTAAGAGGTTAACTAGAAGAATTACTAATTTCGATAAAGATATGGGTGAATACATCCCTGCTCTTTTAACCGGTTTAGGTGAAGGAAATGGGATACTTAGCTCATTCCTTAAGAACTTTGCTCTTAAGAATAAAGCTGGTAGAAATAACTATTCTCCAAACGAATTCAATCGTGGACCGATGGCTTTTAATGGTGAAGCCAATAAAGCCATCACTGAAATCATTCCTGATTTCTTAAGCAGAATCCTGTTCTCTATTGACTCTATGAGAATCTCAGTTCAGAAGAATATCATTAAGGGTCAGATGAGAGGAATGGCTTCTGACAGTGCAGAATATAAAGAACTTCAGAATCAAATAGCTAATCTTGGTGAAGCTCAGCAGATTAGATTTGACTGGAGTAATGACTTCGTCACTGGTGGAAGATATGTAACTCAGGATGTTCTTGAGAAAAGAATTAAACAGCAGAGAAGAAAAGCTGCTCTTTCTGGCTTAAGAGATACTCGTGAAGAGATTGAGCGTGCTTCGACTATGCTCTATGGTCGTGGGACTGACCAAGATACAAATATCAGAGAAAGAATTGATGACGTTTTAGAAGCAATTGTAAAAGGTCAAATCGATTTCTTTGGTAAACCAGAATTAGAGCGCCTTAATTTAGTCAAGAAGTATGCTTATAATAACAAAGATGATTACCCCAGAGCTGAAGCTATAGAAGTCCTTGGATTCATGAATGGTCTCTCTCGCAGAGCTAAAATGAATATCAAGGGTATGGGCACCATTAGAGGTAGAGAAGCCTTAAATGAATATTGGCATGAATACAATCAGGCTCCTGGTAGTAATGTGGATATGAGAAATGCTCATAATGAAAACAATGGTATTTACAATGTATCCAAAGAAGGTTCTGTTGAATATTATGCCAATAATGAATGGCTTGGTATTTATAGAAAACCCAACTCTACTAAATGGGAAATCACTGATGAAAACTTAGAAAAGTTCAATAAGTTACATGCCACTAATTGCAAGAATGCTGATCAATGTATAGCATATCTTAAAGAGAAAGATAAGAAACGTGGAACCGGTATGATGTCTAATATACCTGCAGAGATAACTGACCCCAATATGAGGGTTAATTACATGCAGTATATGATGGCTAAGAGAGAAAAAGAATATCGGTATGGTATCGAGGATGATACTGGTTCTTCAGGTTCTTTCTTTGGAAAGATCAAATCTTTATTCAATACTCCTATCACTTTCTTAGATAAAGCTCTCAATAAAATTGACGATACCATCTATAATTTAACCTTTGGAGAAAACGGAATTGTATCTGAATTCAAAAATGGTTTGACTGGTAAAGTTGATGAGAAGAGTGGCAAATATGAGGGCGGTTTATTCTCCGAAGTTTTCAATGGAATGAAAGCTGTTGGAGATGCGGCTGCTGAAAGTGTCAAAAAATGGTTACCTGAACAGGTTAAAGGTTTAGGGTCTATCGTTAGACAATATTTCTTTGGACCTGATGAGGTTGATAAAGACGGTAAACCTGTCGAAAAAGAGCCTATTATGTCTAGGCTTGCTGCTAAAGTACAACTGCAGTTCTCTGCTTGGTCAAGTGCTTTATTTGGTGGCTCAGCTGATGATAAAACAGGTGAAGACGGTAAACCGTTATCCAAGCAAGAGATCATTAAGAAAGCGTCAGAATCTTTTAAGAAAGCTATTCCTACCATTGGTAAAGGAATGGCAGCTGGTGCTGGTCTTGGTGTTATCTCTGGACTTGGTGGATTTGGTGTTCTTGGCTCTCTGTTTTTACCAGGAGGTCCTATAGGTGGTGCTATCGTTGGTGGTGCTTTAGGATTACTGAGTAGATCTAAAGCCTTTATGGACACTATGTTTGGTGAAGAAACTACTGATGAGAAAGGTAATAAGTCTCGCAAAGGTGGTATTATTCCCAAAGGTTTTATGGATTGGTTTAAGAAGTTTAAGATTCCTCTGATTGGTGGTGCTGCAGTTGGCACACTGTCTCATATGCTTGGTCATGGAATCGCTTTTGGTATGATGCCTACGATTGCTATCACTGCATTTGGACCTGTGTTAGCTGGTGCTGCTTGGGGCTTAGCTTCTCACTCTGAAGCATTTAGAGAGGCTATCTTTGGTAAAGAATCTCTGAATGAAGATGGGACCAAGAAACGTATTGGTGGCTTATTAAATAACGCCATCATGCGAAAGATAAAGAATGTAATTCCTAAAGGTATCGCCGGTGGATTAACCGGTGTTGCTGGAATGGGTGTTTTAAGTCAGATGGGTATCGTTGGTAGTGCTCTGGCTTTAGGACCTATCCCTGCTGCAATCGGTGGTGCTGCATTAGGAATCGCTTCTGCGTCTAAGAATTTCACAAGAGCTTTCTTTGGCTACACTGATAAAAAGGGTGGATACCATAGTGGGGCTCTTGATAAGATAAAGAATTATTTCACTTGGGAAATATTTAAGCCTATAAAACTCTTCATAGAGAAAGATGCTTTCAATATGAAGAATTGGTTTAAGAAGAACGTTGCTTACCCATTAGCTGATGCATTAGTTCCTATGAAGATAATGATGAAGAAAATGGGTGACAGGATTCTCGATAACGTTCTTAAGATTTTCCAGCCAGTAGAGAAGGGTGTTCGAGTAACATTCACTACTATTGGTAAGAAGTTAGAAAAGATTTTCAATCCTGTATTAAATGCTTTAAGTAGAATTGCTAAAGTTACTTATAATGCTACTAAGAAATTAACCCAAGCTTCTATTCTTGCTGCTATGGCTCCAATTAGATTACTTGGTGGCTTAGCATCTGGAATGATTAAATGGGATGCTTATAAGACAGGAGTAAAGAATTCGTTTAACACCATGACGACTAATTTAGCCGCTGGTGATATTCGTGGAACTTTAAGTTCTGGATTAGATTTTGCTAAGCATGCTTTAAGACCTCGTATCGATTATAATGAAGATAAGTATGCTAAAGAGCTGGTAGAATACCAGGACTATGCTAAAGAACGTGATGCGAAACTGAAAGCCGAAATGGCTAGAGGTGAAACATATTTCGCTTCTCAAGAAAAACAATTCTTAGCTGAGCGTGAAGCAGTAAGAACCAACAAATACAATCTTACTGAAGAACAAGTTAAAGCTAAGATGGCTGATATTGAGAAACGAAAGAAAGACGCTAACAAACTCCAGGCAGTCTTAAATGGATCAGATCCTATGATGCTGGTTCATAAGACTAAGATTGACCTGTTGACTCAAATCAAAGAAGGTGTGTTCCAGACTGCTGAGCATACCGGAAAAACTTTAGAACTTGACGAGCGTAATAAAGACGATAATGCTATTAAGGCTGCTAAAGATAAAGCTGAAAAAGAGAAGCAAGATGAAAGAGATAAAGCTTCTAAAGAAACAGCTGAAGGTGTTAAAGCTTTAGTTAATATTCAGGCTGGCGACAAAAAGGCTGCTGAAAAAGCAGCTAAAGACAAAGGTTTCTTTGATAAACTTTTTGGTTCTGGAAACACTTTCTCTGGCGGTATTCTTGATGGCGTTAAATCAATTGGTTCTGGCGTATCTGGATTACTCTCATCAGCAGGTATGATTGCTCTTGCACTCGGTGCCCTTGGAACTTTAATCGCAGGGTTCTTTGATAAAGATAATCCTAAACCTGGTGGCCCTACAGATAGAATGGCAAAATCTCATGGAGCTAGTATAGCTACAGAGTATGTTGCTAAGACAGGGTTAAAGAACTTAGGAACAGCTGGTGCAATCGGCCGTGGTATTATGAATTTCGGAAAGGGTGTAGGCTCTTTCTTTAAGAACAATCTGAAGTTAGAAAGAAATCTTTCATTAGCTGAATATACTAAAAAATATGGTAAGCGCAACTTTGGTAATGTTAAGCAAGAATTTGAAGAATTGAAAGCTTTAAAAGACTTTGAAGCTTTTAAGAAACATGCTTCAAATGCTGGGTTATCTGAAGAAGCAATTGCTGAAAAATATAAAACAGTCTTTGGTAATGATAAACCATTTAAAGCATATCTTGCTGAAAAAGGTTTAAAGAATAGCGCTGAATTAAAAGCTGAGCTTTCTTCTTTGAAGAAGATGTCTTTTGAAGACTTTAAGAAACTTCCTGAAAATATTGGTAAAGATTCCAAAGCTCTTGCAGAAGAATTTGCTTCAATTAAAAAGATGAACTTAGAGCAATTCTCTAAGTTTAGAAATGGAGAAACTTTAGCTAATCTTCAAGCTAAATTCAAGAATACACCTTTCAGCGATTATATGACTAAATATGGTTCAAAAGCTGAAAAGGTTATTGGTGATGAATATAAAGAATATTTAGCCAATCCAACTGTTAAAGAAAACACTTTGCTTGGTAAAGCTGTTAAGTATGTAAAAGAATCCAGGCCTGGTGCATATATTGGTGAAAAGCTTGCGAGTGCTAAAGGCTCCATATCTGAAGCAGCAAATAGGAAAATTACCAAAATCGGAGAGATGCTTGGTAAACCTATACCTACAGATAAAAGTGTAGCTAGCACAGTAACTAAAGCTTTTACTGATAAATTAAATGATGCTATTGAAAAGGTTAAAAATAGTTCGGTCGCTCAAAAATTATTCTCGAATAAAAAATTGGAAACATTCTTTAGAGCTATTAAGAGTGTATCTGACAAATTTAAAGACCCCAATTTCTATAAGACCGTAATGGAAGTTTTAAAACGTTCTAGAATTGGTGGTGGACTTGGTAAGTTAGGTAAACTTGCTGGTAAGATTGGTATGCGTCTTGGCGCTGATACTTTCACTGGCGGTGTAGCTATAGCAGCATTTGTTGCATATGATGGTTATACCGGTTGGACTGAAGCTTATCGAATGTTTGATGTTAATCCTGAAGATACAGATGCTAAGATGAAGGCTATAAACACTTTCGTCAATATCTTATTCGGCAATGTTCCTCAGTTGATGTTTTTAGATTTTGCATTGGCAATGTGCAGTATTGGATTAACTGGTTTATCTGATACTTACTTCTGTCAATTACTTGCTAAATTTGGCTTTAATTTAAGTGGCTTTGACCATCGTAAAATCGTCTGCCAGTTCTTGTATAAGTTCTTAGCAACTGATGAAGAAGCAGATAGATTATCTGATAAACAAAAAGAATTGTTAGATGAATACAACGATTATCTCGACGCTCATAAAGATGAAGCCGATATGACTTTAGAAGAATACCAAGCTAAAGTTAAAGGTAATGTCACTATGTGGGAGAAATATGGCGCTCCTGTTATCAATCGTATTCTTGGCGTTGGTCAAGATAAAGAAGGTAAACCATTACCAAGCGTTAGTGAAATCATATCAGACCAGATTACTGGTATCAGTAACTGGTTCAAAAAATCAGTTGAATACATTATGGGGCTTTCTCCAATTGGATTTATTAAAGAAACTTTTGGAATCCCATCTTTAAGTGATTTGGCTGATAGAGTTGGAAATACAATTTCTGAAGCTGGAACTAAAGTAAAAGATTGGTTAACTCCATCTTTTGCAAATACATCAACATCTGATGATTATGAATTAGGATCTGAAGATGATGAAGCTTTGGAAAAAGCTAAGAAAGCTTTGTTTAAAGGTAAAGGTCATCCTATAAAAAGACCTCGTGCTGGAGCCCAGCATGCATTAAGGCATGAAACTTCGCTTACTGAAGATTTTTCTGGTGGTAAAGGATTAGCTCCGACTACTCCAGATTTTAAAATAATGGAAGGCGATTCTGGAATGCCTTACTATGCTCAGAATGATGTTAGGTGGAAGGATATTCCTTTAATACCGAATTCTAATGAGTTTACTACAACTATTGGAAAAGGTGGTTGTGCACCTGCTTCTATGGCAATGATCGTTAGTCGGTTATCTGGAACAAACTTTGACCCTGAAGATGCAGCATCTTATATTGAACCTTCTGACATTAGTAGAGATGGTTTTGGTGTAAAACCTGGCTACTTTGCTGGTGTTGCTTCAGCTGCAAATATGCATGGTCATGTTTTACAAGATACAACAGCTAATGAATTGAAGAGCCTTTTAGAAAGTGGGCATATGACTGTCTTAGGTGGTAAATCAGCAAATCCAATGTCACCGTTCTTTGGACGTGGTCATTACGTGGTTGCTGCTGGTTTGTCTCCTAGAAATCCTAATAACGCATTGATTTACGACCCTGATGGAAAGAGTCGCGAATATTCAATTGCTGACATAATCGATCAAACTATTAATAATGATGGTTTTGGAGCTTATTTTGATTACTCACCATATAATGCTCCTGGAACTATTAGTGAAAAGATTTTAACAGAAGCTGCAGAAAATAAAGCTACTGGAAAGAAGAAAGGAAAGTCTCGTAGACATACTTCTACCATGTCTAGAGTAAAAGACTCTGGAAAACGAAGAAAAAAATATGAGGGTAACCTTACTGGTTTCTTGAGCTTATTAAAAGATTCTGTGGTTGGTGCTATCGATGCCACTCTTAGTGGTAAAAGATGGAAACCTATTGATTGGAAAAACGCGTTCATTGGTGGTCCTGGAAGAAGAAGAGGTAATGTTAATTTAAATGGTATCGGCTGTGATACTGGTATTAAAGCAGCTGAGTGTGCATTATCTCATCCCGA
>JBGUMU010000032.1:0-7774 GCA_045116995.1 Bacilli bacterium | reverse complement strand
GTGTGGTCAAAGAAACTCAATGCTCTCTAAATATGCTGCCGCTATCTTAAAAAGATATGGTGACACTGATGAAGCTAGAGAACTCTTTAACGAAAAGAATGATAAGTGTTGTGAAGAACCATTAGAAGACGAAGAATTGAATTCCATTTGGAGGAGTGCCTTATCTTTCTATAAAAACAAGATATTAACTAATCCAAATTATGTGCCACCAGACAAATATGATGATGGTGAATCCTATGTTCCCACTGATATGTCTGATATCGGCCAAGCCAAAGAGGTGGTTAAGCATTATGGCAATATCATCTCTTATAACACCGCGATGAAGTTTCTTGTTTATCGAGACAACAGGTGGATTGAAAGCGAAGAACTCGCGCTAGAAATCATTCACCGTTTCACTGATAAGCAAATACTTCAAGCAATGAAACTCTATAGAGAAGCTGTGAAAACAGGCGACAAAATTAAGATTGATAACGCTAAAGGCTATCTAAAGTTTGCTACCAGTAGAAGGAACTCCAACTACATAACTGCAACTCTAAAACAAATGACTCCTTACATTGATAGGGATACAGATTGCTTTGACAGAGATCCATTCTTATTATCAACACCTGATGGTGTCTACGATTTAAGAAAAGGCCCAATCAATCCAAAGCCACACGATCCTGAGGATTATATGACCAAAATGACTACATGCTCCCCTTCTTTTAATGGAAGAAAGCTATGGGAAGACACTTTGGATAAGATATTCTCAGGTGATAAAGAACTCATCAAATATGTTCAACAATGCTGTGGACTAGCTGCAATTGGTGGAGTTTATGTTGAAATGATGATTATTGCTCATGGCGATGGTGGTAATGGTAAATCAACATTTTGGAACACCATCTTAAAAGTATTTGGTGATTATGGCGGCACACTTAGTAGTGATAATCTATTCATCAATAGTGGTAAATCATCGAGATTTGCTAAAGCCTTCCTAAAAGGAAAGAGACTAATTGTTTCTAGTGAATCTGAATTAGGAGCAAGGCTTAATGATGGTATGGTTAAGCAGCTATGCTCCACGGATAGAATTAAAGGTGAAAAGAAGTTCAAAGATGAATTCGATTTCGTACCATCTCATACCTTAGTTCTATACACAAATCACTTGCCAAAAGTATCTGCTGGTGATGATGGCTTATGGCGTAGAGTGGTTATCATTCCATTCAACAATAAGTTCACTGGTAAAAACGACACTAAGAACTTCTCAGATGTTCTATTTGAGCAGTGCAGGGAATATATTCTCTATTGGGTCATGGAAGGCGCGAAAATTGTCTATGACAATAAATTCCACATCGATGAGCCAAAAGTAGTCTCAGAAGCCAAAAAACAATATAAAAACGATAATGACTGGCTTCAACAGTTCATCAGTGAATGCTGTAAGAGAGAACCAACTGCTAAAGTAGGTGCCGGAGAGCTTTATGAAAAGTATCGAACCTATGCATGGAAGAGAAATGAATACGCTCGACCAAGTACTGACTTTAAGAAAGCAATGGAAGCTGCTGGATTTATAAGCACTCATCCGCACAATAAAACTTTCTATCATGGCATTAGATTACTCACTAGTGCAGAGAACGACTTTGCTGTTCCTGAGGATGACTTTCTAAATTAATAGGGTTAGGGGCTGTTAGGTTTCTATCTACTAATCGTATAAGGAAATAAGTTTTTAATTGTCCTTATTACAACAGTGGTAGTCTGGGACCTAACGTGACCTAACCTTTTAATGTCTATCCCCCCCGGTCTTGAAAATCGACTATCTTTGATAGTACCGTCGGCCCCACGTCAGAAATGTGCGGGGCAGAATTTTCCAAAAATTAGGTTTTTCTTGGATGCAAAATGTGCGGGGCGGTCAGTATCTCTACGACTATATAGATGGACATCGGCCTGGGGTTTCACGCAAAAAGATCGCGAAATCAAAAGGGTAATAAGGGTCCGCCATTTTTCTTAATATAAATAGTTAAGAAAGAAGAAATATGATATCCTATTTATAAATTGGGAAATGAACATGGTGGATGAGGTTATTGATTTAACTGTTGATTATTCTGAAGAGGATACCAAAAGGTTATTAATCACAAAGCAGTTAGAAAAAGCTGGTTGGACTGGCACCAAAGTTAGAATGGAAGTTGCCATTAAAGCCGGTCGTATTATTGGAGATTATAAAAGACAGCAAGCGGAATTTGCTGACTATGTTTTATATTTTGGTTCTTCTATGGCTAACAAACCAATAGCGGTAGTCGAAGCTAAAAAATTGCAGCTTCCTTTGGGAACAGGTAGAGACCAAGCTATTGATTATGCTCAAAAACTAGGGGCTAGATTTGCTTTTGCTACAAACGGCACTGGTTTTGTGATGGTTGATTTAATTGATAACTCAGAGAAAAATCTCGGTCCTAATGACTTCCCAACAGTTGAAGAATTAACAAACGCCTACTTAGAGGGTCAGTCAATTCCGGAAAAAGCAAAAGAATTGTGGGATGAACCGATGCCATATATTGATGGCAAACAACCGCGTTATTATCAAACCCTCGCTATCAACAGAACAATTGAAGCAATTGCTGCTGGTGCCAAACGAACGATGCTTGTTATGGCAACTGGTACCGGCAAAACCTATGTCGCTTCAAATATCTGTTGGAAATTACTAAAAGCAGGATTTGCTCATAAAATTCTATATTTAGCAGATAGAAACATTTTAATTGGGCAAACTGTTTCAGGCGATTTTAAACCGTTTAAAGGCATACAAACAACAATTCATAAAACTGGTGATATAACAAAGATGAAAGCTTATAACTTATTCTTTGCTCTTTACCAAGGTTTAACAGAAAAGAAAAAAGATGGTCAAATCATCGATCCTCTTCAATACATTAGAGACCAATTTCCTGCTGACTATTTTGATTTAATCATCGTTGATGAGTGTCATAGAGGAAGTTCGAGGAAGGATTCTCAATGGAGAGCTATTTTAGAGTATTTCAAAGACGCTATCCAAGTTGGTATGACTGCTACTCCAAAAGAAAACAAAAAAGTGTCTAATATTGACTATTTTGGAGAACCTTTAATTACTTATAAATTAAATGATGGTATTGATGATGGCTTCTTAGCACCTTATAAAGTTGTCCGTGTTAATATCAACAAAGACTTAGAAGGCTATAGGCCATCAGTTGGCACTTTAGATGATGAAGGCAATGTCGTCCCAGATGAAATATATGAGCAGAACGATTTTGATAGAAAAATAATACTTGATGAAAGAACTAAATTAGTCGCCAAAAGAATCACTGATTTTATGCAAGCCAACGATCCAATGGCGAAAACTATTGTTTTCTGTGTGGATATTGAGCACGCAGAGAGGATGAGACAGGCGTTGGTTCAAGATCCACGTAATAAAAAATATCTCGAAAAGAATGTTAACTATATAGTTAGAGTAACCGGTGGCAAAGGTGATAAGAAAAGAATTGTTGAAGGTTTGGTAGATAAATTCTCAGATCCACAAGAAGCATACCCCGTAATTTGTACAACAAGCGATTTGCTTACTACTGGTGTTGACTGTAAAACATGTAAAGTTATTGCTATCGATACTATTTTCGGTGATGAGGGCATGACTAAATTTAAGCAAATTATTGGTCGTGGTTCTCGTGTTAGAGAAGACTATGGCAAGTTTACATTTACTATCTTAGATTTTAGAAATGCATCAAGACTATTTGCTGATCCTGGTTTTAATGGAGATCCGACAAGTGTCATAGTCGTCGATGGAGATGGTGATCATTGGATGCCACCAGATGTAAGCAAACCTAAAGAGGGTGGAGAAGATGGTGGAGACAAGCCAACAACACACACCCCTAGAAAGAAAATTAAAGTTAGTGGCGTGGATGTTGAAATCAGCAACGAAAGAATCTCGTATTATGACGAAAACGGGAAACTAGTTACCGAAAAATATACTGATTTTACTAAGCATAAATTCTTAACAAAATGCGCCACCCTTGAAGAGTTTTTGACTCTATGGACAGATTCTGAAAAGAGGGCAATTATCAAAGAAGAATTGCTCAAACTTGGAATCGACCTCGACGAATTAAGAGCCGAGGTTGGTATTGATAATATTGATGACTTTGATTTACTTTGCCATGTTGTCTTTGATAAAAAACCACTAACTAGAAGTGAAAGAGCCAAAAAAGCTAAAGCGTCAACTTACTTTGATAAATATGGAGAACAGGCTCGCAAAGTCATAGAAATACTGCTTGATAAATATGCTGATGGAGCCATAGATGATATTGGCAATATGGATGTTCTCAAATTGCCTGAATTAACAGATGAATTTGGAACACCGGTTTCAATTGTAAAATTGTTTGGTGGTAAAGCCGGATGGCTTGCTGCTACTCAGCAGATTTCACAAGCAATATATGGATAGGAGTAGAATATGTCAAAATCAGGATTAGATGGATTAATTAAAAGCCTTTCAGACATCATGAGACAAGATGCTGGTATTAGTGCAAACATAACCCGCATCGAAGAAATGAGCTGGATGTTCTTTTTAAAGGCATATGATGCCAAGGAACAAGAATGGGAATTGATGGACAAGAATTATGTGTCTTTGATTCCTGATGCTTGCAAATGGAGAAACTGGGCCGTTGCTCAAAGCAGAACTCTTACTGGAGATGCTCTTCTTAAATTCGTTAACGACACCCTTTTTGATACACTTAAGAAGCTTCCTATCGATGATAGAACCACAATGAAGCAAATGCTTCCTCGATTTGTTTTTGAAGACACCAACCAATATATGAAGGACGGAGTACTTTTAAGACAGGTAGTTGATAAAATTGAAGAATCAATAGATTTTAATGATGCTAGAGAAAAACACACCTTTGGTGATATATATGAAAAATTGTTGAAAACACTGGGTGAAGCCAAAGACTCTGGTGAGTACTATACACCGCGTGCTGTTACCGATTTTATGGTTAAAATGATTAATCCTCAACTTGGTGAGACAATTGCAGATTTTGCTTGTGGCACTGGTGGATTTCTTACATCAAGTCTTAACCACTTAATTAAACAGAAAAACACCACCGAAGATGTTAAAAAATACAATGAGTCGGTTTATGGAATAGAAAAGAAATCCGTTCCTTATCTTCTTTGCATGACCAACATGTTGATTCATGATGTTGATGACCCAAAGATTTATCACGATAATTCATTAACTAAAAAGACTTCAGAATACACTCAATCTGATTTGTTTGACATTATTTTAATGAATCCACCTTATGGTGGAACTGAAAAACCAGAGATTCAGGCAAACTTTCCACCAGAATTCAAATCTAGTGAAACCGCAGACCTATTTCTTTACTTGATGATGAGAAGATTAAAATCAACTGGAAGAGCGGCTATCGTTTTGCCTAATTCAATATTAGAAGCTACAACAGGTGTTAAAAAAACTCTAAAAGAAAAACTATTTACTGATTTTAATGTGCATACAATTGTGAGATTACCAAACGATGTTTTTGCGCCTTATACAAACATACAAACCAATTTAATTTTCTTTGAAAAAGGTTCTTCAACAAAAGAAACATGGTTCTATAGACTTGATAAACCAGAAGGGTATAAGCACTTTTCTAAAACAAAACCAATTCTTTTAGAGCATTTTAATGATGCGATTGATTGGTGGAATCACAGAAAACCTATTACTGATGCCGACGGTTTCGAAAAAGCCGTTTGTGTTTCAGCTGCAGATATTAAAAAAGCCGAATACGATTTAGATAGATGTGGATATCCAGTTATCGAGGAAGAAATCTTTGATCCTTTCACAACCATGGATAATTACGAAACACAAAAAGCAAAAATCAACGGAAAAATCGAAACTGTTTTAACAAAGATTAAGGAGATTCTCAATGAAAAATGATATGTTGAGAAAATCCGTTATTAAGTACGCATTAGAGGGCAAACTTTCTCGACGTTCTAATGATAATGCGGGAGTCCTTTTTGAAACATTAGCTAAGGCTGGTGGGCGTATTAATTTGTGCTCACGTATTATTAAGGAAGGCGAGCAGTACTACGAAATAGTCGGCAAAGAAAAGAAAGATATAACCGAAGAAATACCATTTGATATTCCTAACAATTGGGTTTGGTGTCGCTTTGAAGATATATGTGATTTTTGTATCGGAAAAACACCAGAGAGAAAAACCTCATCATATTGGGATTCAAATGACATTCCGTGGGTTTCTATCACGGATATGAAAGACAACTCGCATATTTCTAAAACAAAAGAGTTTATCTCAATAAAAGCCAAAAACGATTGTTTTTCGTTTGAGCCTTGTGAACCCGGTTCCATGCTAATGAGCTTTAAACTTACTATTGGAAAGACAACAATAGTGGATATGCCTTGTTATTTTAACGAAGCTATTATGAAATTTGAGCCATTTGTTAAAAACGAGACTTTTAGATCCTATTTATTTATGTTTATTGGCTTTTTGTCTCGAGAGATTAGGGTTACTGATGCGATTAAAGGCTCAACACTAAATAAGAAAAAATTGGCAAAGATGTTTATACCTCTTCCTCCAATTTGTGAGCAAGAAGAGATCATGAACAAATTGCATAATATTGACCCTCTTTTGGATGAGTATGAGCTTTTAGAAGACGAAAGAAAACAACTTGATATTGATTTGCCAGAAAAATTAAGGATGTCGGTACTAAAAATGGCTGTGGAAGGAAATCTTACCAAACACAACTTGAATGATTTATCTGCAAAAGCTCTTGTTAGAGACATCATCAAAGAAAAAGAAAACGCCATTAAAACCGGTTCTGGTAAAAAGGATAATTGTTTGGTTGACATCACAACTTTAGAAAAACCATTTGAAAAGCCTGATAATTGGGAATGGATTCATTTTGGAGATTTGGGCTTTCTCAAAAAAGGTCCTTTTGGTAGCGATTTAACCAAAAGCATGTTTGTTGAAAAAGGCCCTAATGCTATCAAAGTCTATGAACAACAAAATGCAATTAAGAAAAATTGGACTCTTGGTAGTTATTTTATAAGAAAATCTTATTACGATGAAAAAATGTATGTTTATAAGGTCGAGCCTGGTGACATTATTGTGAGCTGCGCTGGAACAATTGGAGAAACATACATAGTGCCTGATGAAGCAGAATTAGGAATAATCAATCAAGCTTTAATGAGAATGAAAATTACTAAAAAAATCAACCATGATTATTTCTTGCTGTATTTTGATTTCATTCTCAAAAATAGTGCAAAAAAGGAAAGCAACGGTACTGCGATTAAGAATATTCCACCGTTTGATGTGTTGAAGAATATGCTAGTTGCCATGCCCCCATTAGATGAACAAAATAGAATAGTCGAAACCGTGAATAGAATTTATAGCGAAATAGATTCCATGGTATTAGACCAATAATATCAATAAAGGAAGAAAAAACCTAATAAACACATGGTACCGCAATAGCCTCTACGTGTACGCGCATTGTAGCACCCGCGCGTGTCAAGGCACATTGAGATAGTTTGTAAATTATCTTTGAAGAAATAATAGCTATATAAATGCATTACTTTTTATACAAAAAAATGTTTTGAATCAACGTAAGTAGACGTCTACATTTAATTTATAAAATAAATTAGCAAAATTTCTTTACACTACAAAATAAATCCAATTCAGTATTTTTGATTCATTTTTACTTAATTGGTTGCTTTAATGTCTCAAATATAAGATAATAGAAACACCGAGGTATTTTCGCAATGAGAATGTTTGATTTAAAAGGAACT
>JBGUMU010000031.1:0-86385 GCA_045116995.1 Bacilli bacterium | reverse complement strand
AATGTTGTTATGTAAGAAGAAGACTTGTCCGTTTCTTCCTAATTCTCTTTCAATTAATTCTTTAACAACATCTAATCTAAATGGAGTGACATATGTTTGGATTGGCATTCTATCTTGTGGAGGAGTATCAATCTTAGACATACTTCTAACACCGATTAAAGATATTTGTAGTGTTCTAGGAATAGGAGTGGCACTTAAAGTTAAGACATCAATATCCTTTTTGATTTCTTTAATTCTTTCCTTTTGTTCCACACCAAAACGTTGTTCTTCATCAACGATTAAGAGGCCTAAATCTTTAAAGTGTAAATTCTTAGAAAGAAGGCGATGTGTGCCGATTATGAGGTGGGCTTTACCTTCTTCCACTAGTTTCATGTATTTAGTTTGTTGGGCGACTTTTACGAGTCTAGAAAAGACTGCGATATTAACATCAAAATTAGCAAAACGTTTGCACGCTAGTTCGTAGTGTTGTCTTGCTAATAATGTTGTTGGGCATAGAATAGCGACTTGTTTACCAGAAAGGATGGCTTTAAAAGCCGCTCTAAAGGCAACTTCAGTTTTACCAAAGCCAACGTCACCACATAATAAACGGTCCATAGGGGCACTACTTTCCATATCTTTTTTGATATCAGAAAGGGCTTTTTCCTGATCACGTGTCAAAGGAAATTCAAATTCGTTCTCAAATTCTTGTTGGAATTCATCATCTTGTTGGAAGGCAAAACCTTGGGCTTTACTTCTTTCAACATATAGCTGCATAAGACGTTCCGCTAAATCGTTAACTCTGGCTTTAACTTTCTTTTTGGTGTTTTCCCAGTCTTTACTATGTAAATGACTTAATCTAGGTGCAGCGCCTTCTTTACCTAAATACTTTCTAACTAATTGGAACTGCACTACTGGAACATATAAGAACTCATTACCCCAATAAGCAATTTTTAAATAGTCTTTATGCGCTCCATTAACTTCTAAAGTTTGAAGAGCGATAAATTGACCAATACCTTGATATTCATGGACGACATAGTCGCCTGGTTCTAATTCTTCATAACTTCTTAAGATTGTGGCTTCTTTAAATCTATTATCAAATCTAGCGGTTCTAACTTTTTCGTTAAATAATTCAGCGCTTGTTAAATAGACAATCTTTTCTTCGCTTAAAACAAAGCCACTGGCAAGATTGATTAAAGATATGCCTACTTTATCTTCTTTTGGAAGTTCAAAACCATCCACTATTTGGTGTTTAATCTTTTGGAAGTCTAATATTTCTTGAGCGAGATGGATATGTTCTTTATTATTAAGGGCTAAAACGATTTGATAGTTATCTTTTAAATAAGAGAAGATGATATTTATCGCATCTGACTTTTTACTAGCCTGGAATGGCACTGCTTTAACTGGGAAAGAAATAGCGGATGGCGAATCTAATAAAGTGGATGTGGTTATATGATGATTCATATCCACTATACGGTTGATGTCTTGATAGATTTCTAGTCTTGATAAAGCTTTACCATTTTCATAAAGTTCATCTAAATAGGTATGAGAATCTCTTTGAAGCATATCGTTAGAGTTCTTAATACCATTCACATCAACAAAGACACTCTTATAGTCCTTGCAGTAATCAAAAATTGAATAATGGTCTTTGGTTAAGAAACCATAGTATTTATAGAACTTTTCATCTATCTGTCCTTCGCTTAAAGTAAAGGCTAGATCATCTACCGTGTCCCTTAATTTTTCAAAAAGAGTTAATCCAATGACTTCTTTATCTTTCTCCAAATTAGCGTATAACTTATTACCACTTTTGGCTAAATCTTCATCATTAAACAAGATATCTGACGCTGGTAAGATAGTAACTTCTTCTAACATGCCGATTGATGTCTGTTTAGCGAGATCAAAATATCTCATACTTTCGATTTCATCATCGAAGAATTCAATACGGACTGGATTATCATTGTTGACGGAGAAGATATCTAAAACATCACCACGGATAGCGAACTGTAACGATTGGTCTACTTTATTGACTAATTGATAACCATCTTTAATGAGTTTTCTTCTAATATCATCTAATTGATAATGTTTACCTTTCTTTAAAGTGAACGTTCTTTCTTTAAATAGTTCTGGAGAAGGTAAATAACGAGTAGCGCTCGCTAAGTTAGCAATCACAATCGGATTATCTCTATGAAGTATTTCGTTTAATACGAAAAGACGGTGTGCCGCCATTTCTTTAGATTGGGCAATAGTTTCTGCTCTAATAAGTTCATCACTTGGGAAAAGTAAAATATCATCCTTCCCTAAGAAAGAGACTAACGCGGAATATACTTGTTGAGCTTTATATAAATTGGAAGTAATTAATAAAAATGGTTCTTTTTTATTCTTATAAGAAGAGGCTACTAAAAGGGCAATTCCGTTATTATCATCAACGACAAAATGCCCCGATTTCCTTTGGAAGAGGGGGGTAACACTATTATTTTTTAACTTGTTAAAAAGGTTCAATTTATACCTCCTTAATTAGTTATATTTGTTCATCGCCCGATCAAAATCAGACTTAATTGCCTCCTTTAATGCTCCGACAGCATTTTCAATTGCTTGTTCGATTAAAGGTCTTTCTTCTTTTAATGGTTTTGATAAAACAAAGTCAACGTTATCCCATTCACCTGGTTCACCAATACCCACTCGAATTCTTTTAATCTTGTCGGTAGATAAACAGTCGATAATGTTTTGCATGCCTTTATGACCACCAGAGGAACCTTCTTTTCTGATTCTAATTCTGCCTGGTTCTAAAGCCATGTCATCGAAAACAACGATTACGTCATCAATATCAATCTTGAAATAATGAACGACTTCTTGCACCGCTGTTCCGGAGAGATTCATAAATGTTTGAGGTTTAATAAGAATGCAATCTTCATCATAAATCTTGCCTCTACCCATTAAAGAATGGAAAACTTCTTTATCGATATCGATTTTAGCTTGATCTGCTAAAAGGTCGATAGCCATAAAGCCCATGTTATGACGGGTGCCTTCGTATTTCTTTCCTGGATTTCCTAAGCCAACAATTAATTTCATATAAATCTCGTGGGACAATTATACCACTTTATTTACTAAACAAAATAAATTTTGTATACTCAAAAGGTATGAAAGTTAAAGAATGGTTTAGAAAACTAGTGGCTGGTTTAGCCATCGGTGCAGGAGCCGCGATTCCTGGTGTTTCAGGCGCTGCTATAGCCGTCATCTTCCATGTTTATGAAGATATCATTGGTGCAGTTAATAACTTTAGAAAGAAGTTTGGCTGGGCTATTAAAGTATTGATCCCTATTTTATTAGGCATTGTTATCGCTGTAGCGATTTGTATCGTTGTATTCTCTTATGCCTTTGAATACATGATGTTTGTTTTAATTTGTTTATTCGCTGGCTTCTTAATTGGTTCATTCCCTGGCATTACTGATGAAGTTAAGGGTGAAAAACTAACTAGAAAGAATGTTTTATTAATCGCCTTAGGTGCACTATTTGTTATCGCATTAGGTGTCGCTAATATCCTTGTTGGTTTGAGCACATTCGATGTTAAAGTTTTATTTGATAATCCTCAATGGTATTTATATTTGCTTTTGATTCCAGTCGGAGCGGTTGCCGCTGTTGCTTTAACTGTTCCTGGTTTATCAGGTTCATTAATTCTTTTGATCTTAGGCTTCTATAGACCACTTGTAGATAGCGTTAAAGGATGGGCTGAAGAATTACTATTTGCCCATGATTTCTCGCACACAGGCGCCTTATTTGGTGTTTTAGGATGCTTCGCTATTGGGTGTTTGATTGGTGTGGTTTTGGTCTCCAAAATTATGAACATCTTACTCAAAAAATGGCGTAAGGAAACATTCTTTGTCATTATTGGTTTCATTGGTGGATCTATCTTAGTATTATTCGCTAATTCGAATATTGTTGATTACTATCAAACATGGGCTGATCCAACATATCCAGCCACAAAAGAAATTAATATTCATCCAGTCTTACCAATGTGGTTAGAAATTATTATTGGTGTTGTCGTATTAGCGCTCTGCGCTTTCTTAAGTTACCGTTTAGTGGTTGCTCAAAGGAAAAGAGCGGCACTTGAAGTAAAGGAAAATGAAGAACTACCTCAAGAATAAATTCTTAGAAACATATAAGTCTGAACCAGAGTTATATCTTAGCTGTGGCGGTAGATTTGAAGTGCTTGGTAATCATACTGACCATAATCATGGTTTATGTATTGCCGCGACTTGTTCTTTATCTATCTTTGCTGCAGTTAGAAGAAGAAATGATTTATTAGTAAATGCCTATAGTGAAGGTTTTGGTGGCTTCTCTATAGATTTATCTAATTTAGATAAAAACGAAGAAGAAATAGGTAAATCCTCTGCGTTAATCAGAGGCATCGTTTCTTATTTAGCTAAAGACTACCAATATGGTGGCTTTGATATTTATATGGTGAGCCAAATTCCTGGAGGCGCAGGTGTAAGTAGCAGCGCTGCTTTTGAATTATTAGTGGCTCAAACTATTAATAAAGCCTTTAACAAAGAACAAATCCCACTTATGACTTTATGTAAGGCTAGCCAATACGCTGAACGTAATTATTACGGCAAGATGTGTGGTCTTTTAGACCAAATTGGTGTGGCTTATGGTGGTCTTGTCTATATTGATTTTAAAGATATCGCTAATCCAGTAGTTAAATCACTTAATGTAGAGATGAAGGACTATTCTTTTGTCATCGTTAACTCAGGTGGTAGCCATGCTGGATTAGATCATTTATATAAAGCCATACCTGATGATATGTTTAAAGTTGCCCACTACTTCGGAAAAGAATATTTAAGAGATGTAGATGAATCAAAAGTCATTGAAAATAAGCAAGATGTGATTGAGAAAACATCCGAATTAGCATATCAAAGAGCCTTACACTTCTATGGCGAAAATAGACGTGTTAAAGAAGCTTTTGAAGCGATCAGTAATAATGATTTAGAAACTCTTATTAGATTAATTAATGAATCAAGGGAATCATCCACTGATTTATTACATAATATGTTTGTTAATGATAAACAAGGTTCACCTTTAGAAGCTTGTGAATTAATAATGGAAGCCTCTGATAATAAAGCTGGTGTTAAAATCAACGGCGGAGGTTTCGCAGGGTCTGTTATCGCCCTAATACCAAATAATGTTTTAGATAACGTTTTAAACAAAGCAAAAGCCAAATACGGGGCGCAAAATGTGCACCTCGTTAACATACGAAACGATATTCCATCCGAATTAAAATAAAGGAGACGGGTATGAATAAGATAGGTCTAAGAAGATGGCTAATGTTCATTTTAGCTGGTTTTGTTGGCCAATTAGCGTGGGCGATTGAGAACAACTATTTCAATGTCTATGTTTTTGACTGTACAAGTGAATATGGATTCATTCCAGTGATGACAGCATGCAGCGCTGCGGCTGCAACATTAACAACCCTATTAATGGGTGCGGTCAGTGATAGATTAGGTAAAAGAAAACTATTAATCTCCACTGGCTATATCCTTTGGGGTATATCAATTATCTTATTTGCCTTCTTAGATCCTCATTCTTCTATTACGTTAGTAGCACATAACGCCTTCTTAGCAGGTACTTTAATTGTCATTATGGACTGTGTAATGACATTCTTTGGTAGTACCGCGAATGACGCGGCTTTTAATGCTTTTGTTACGGATAACACAACCGAGAATAATAGAAGTAAAGTCGAAAGTGTTTTATCAGTTCTTCCTTTATTAGCGTTAATTGCTGTTATTGTCGTAGCAGGTATATTCGTTGATGTAGGAGATGGCGCTACTAAGAGATGGGATTTATTCTTCTATATCTTTGGTGGTATTACCTTATTAATTGGTATTGTTTCTATCTTCTTAGCGCCTAAGGATATTGTTACTCCTAATAAGAACGAACCATATTTTAAGAATATTATCCATGGCTTTAGACCAAGCGTTATTAAGGCCAATCCAGTTTTATATATCACCTTAGTGGCCTTTATGGTTTTCAATATTGGCTTACAAGTATTCATGCCTTACTTCATCTTATATGTCCAAAAGATATTAGGTATTGTGGATGATAACTTCACTATTAGCTTAGGTATTGTTCTACTAACAGCGAGTTTAATCACCGTCGTATTTGGCTTATTCATGGATAAGATTGGTAAGAATAAGATTATGATTCCTGCCTTAATTGTCGGCGCAGTTGGTGGTATTACAGTATTTGCGATACCTGCTAATCAAGGAATTGGTACACAAATTGGTTTAATTATCGGTGGTATTATCCTTATGTCTGGCTATTTAATTAGCACTGCTGTATTAGGGGCTAAAGTTAGAGACTATACACCTGCTAAAGAAGTTGGTTTATTCCAAGGTGTCAGAATGATCTTTACTGTTTTAGTGCCAATGATTATTGGTCCTATGGTTATAGCTGAGATTATTTGTCGTATTGGTGGTAATCCATATCAAAACGAATATGGTGTTACTGTCTACCCACCAAATAGATGGTTATTCTTCGCTACTGGTATTATCTTCGCCTTAGCGATTATTCCAGTTATTTTAATGATTAGGAAGGAGAAGAAAATCAATGCAAGAAAAGACGATTCCGTTGAGTGAGTATCCTCGTCCTCAATTTAAAAGAGATTCCTATATTTGTCTTAATGGATATTGGGAATATGCGATTAGAAAAGAAGAGAAAATACCTTCTAAATTTGATGGTCAAATCTTAGTGCCTTTTTCTCCTGAAGTTGAAAAGAGTGGCGTTAATAAAACAGTCCTTCCAGATGACTATCTTTTCTATAGATTAAATATCGAATTACCAAAGGAATTTATAAAAGATCAAGTTATACTACACTTTGGAGCGGTTGACCAAATCGCAGAAGTCTTTATCAATGACCAATTTGTCATGAAACATATTGGTGGTTTCCTTCCTTTTGAAATGGATATTAAACCATATATGGAAGGTAACAAAGCGACGATTATAGTAAGGGTCCAAGACACTACGAACGCTTCATATCATAGCTCTGGTAAGCAAGCTTTGAAGCCTGAAGGCATATGGTATAAACCTCAATCAGGTATCTATATGCCAGTATGGTTAGAGAGTGTAAAGGCCGGTTATATTGAATCAATTAAGATTACACCAGATATCGACGAAAAAGTCGTTAAAATCAGCTTTAAAAGTTCCAATAAGTCTGCAAAACTAAATTTAAAAAATCAAATTTACGAAATTGAAGTGGATAAAGAAAACATTATTCCAATCAAAAATATAGAACTTTGGTCACCAGAGAATCCATACCTTTATGAATTCACAATTTCAAACGATGTTGATGAAGTTTCTTCTTATTTTGCGATGAGAAAAGTTTCTTTAATGCAAAACGAAAAAGGAATGAAAGTTATTGCCTTAAATAATAAACCTTATTTTATGAAAGGCGTTCTTGATCAAGGCTATTATCAAGACGGCTTATTAACGCCAAATAGCGACGAAGATTATATAAATGATATTAACCTCATTAAGTCACTTGGATTTAATGTTTCTAGAAAGCATATTAAGATCGAATCAATGCGTTGGTATTATCACTGCGACAGACTTGGTTTATTAGTGTGGCAAGACTTTGTAAATGGCTGCACAAAATATGATTTTTGGCTTAATCAAGTTCCACTATTTGTGAGATATAAAATCAATGACCACAGATATAAGAAATTCTTTAGAGAAAATGAAGAAGGAAGAAAAGAAGCCCTTAATGAATTTAAGGAAACTATCGACTTACTTTATAACTGTCCTTGTATTGTTTATTGGACCATTTTCAATGAAGCCTGGGGACAGTTCGACGCTAAAGAAATCTATCAAGAACTTAAACTTATTGATCCTACTAGAATCTATGACCATGCTTCAGGATGGCATGATCAAGGTAGCAGCGATGTTAAATCAATGCATATCTATAAATGGAAAGTAAAAGTACCTAATCGATTCAAACTTAAAGGAAGAGCGTATGTCTGTTCTGAATGCGGCGCTTATATCCTTGATAAGCGTTTAAAAGAAGTAAAGAAAAAGGAAGGCTTCATTTACTTACTTTTTAACAATAAAGAAGACTTCCAAAAAGAATATATAAGATTTATTAATGAAGAGATCAAACCTTGTAAGAATAAAGGTATGTCAGGATTCGTCTATACTCAACTAAGTGATGTTGAAGAAGAGATGAATGGTTTTGTCACTTATGACCGAAAAGAAATCAAAGTGGATATACCAGTTATTAAAGAAATTAATGAGTCTTTCTAATCACTGGTACTGCGTACTGTACCACAACAAGAATCGTGGATAAAGCTATAACAGGTATTTGAACTCCTGTCCAAGCCAACGTGAGAGATAGAAGAATCAAAAGAACTAAGCAAAGGAAATAAACTATATTTGCCACTCGGATAATAATTGTGAATGGTTTTTTGTCTATGAATGAATAAACTAGGCAAGCAATCATAATCGATACCGCCAAAACAAATAAGATTATGCAAAATGGTTTAATTGCTTGGGCGTTTGTAAAATGGTCAGTGGTTAACGAAAAGAAGTCATACGGGTTCAAATAAGCTCTATAGGAAATACCTGTGTAGCGAGAAACGTAAGCACCATTGGCATTGACAGGTATTTTTTCGAAAACATCAACTTTAAAGTCAAACCATTTAGGAATAAACAAAATTAGAGAAAGAATATATGTTCCTAGAGTAGATAAAATTAACGGCAATCTTCTTTTGTTATATGGTTTTGTAACTACACGTACTTCTCTAGTGATAGCGATATTAGGATCATCGTTTTCGTTATTAAGTAAATAATCAATAGAACATTTATATAGTCTAGATAACGCTATGAGTTTCTCTGTCTCAGGAAACGCTACATCGCTTTCCCATTTAGAAATTGCTTGACGTGATACATTCATAACGTCTGCAAGTTCTTCTTGGGTATAATTGTTCTTTTTTCTAAGATTCTGTAACTTTTCACCAGTGGTCATAATTAGCCCTCCTACCAAATGTCGGGTTTATTTTATAGATTGAATCAATTATGCACCACCACCTTTGGGTTGTTTTTTTGCAAGCTTTGATTCGCATTTTTAAAAAATAGCCAATATGAGTATAACTTATCGAAGCAAAAAGAAAAGCCCTTATAATTAGGGCAGTTCTTATTTTTGTGTTTATAACTAGCAGGTTTTCCTAAGCTGTGGCACAGCGTATTGAATTACCACTAATGGTGCAATAATAGCTAATCCAACTATTGGAGCAGCAGTCCAGCCAATTCCATTTGCCAAGAGTAATAAAAGAGCAAAAAGAATAAAGTAAACCATGTTAGCAATTCTAATGATGGTTTTGAATGGCTTTGCGTCTACAAAAAGATAAACAAAACTGGTAAAAAATATTACAGCCGCTAAAACAACTAATATAATTGCGAACACCTTCATTGCTTGTGCATTAGTAAATGGATTACCTTCTAGTGTGAAAAATTCATAAATATTTGCATTAAGATGAAAATCATATGTTCTAATATCGTAGCCATTTCCATATGAAACCCTCACCCTATAAACATAGTCGCCAATAAACCATTTCGTAGCGAAAGTTATGAGTAACGCTATATATGTTCCTAATGTTGTAAGCGCTAACGGGAGTCTTTTCTTATTGTAGGCACTTTTAATTTCTTCCTTACCATTATTTACAGTGCACGTGCCACGATCATTGTTATCGTTTTGTAATAAGTAATCAATTGAACAGTTATATAACTTGGATAGTGCAATTAGCTTCTCTGTTTCTGGAAACGCAATGTCACTTTCCCATCTAGAAACAGATTGACGAGAGACATTCATAATATCCGCAAGTTCTTCTTGTGTGTAATTGCTTTGCTTTCTTAAGCTCGATAGCTTTTCACCTGTGGTCATATCTAACCCTCCTATTTGATGTTGGAATTATTTTATCTTTTAACACGATTTACACACCACCAATTATGGCGTTGAATTATGTAACATTTGGAGTGCATTTATCATTAAAAAGCCGATATGAGTATAACTTATCAATCGAAAAAGAAAAAGAACCACATTACGTGATTCCTTTTCAAATTTGTTATTTCTTATTTCTTTTTCTTATTGGCTAAGATCATTACTAAGTCTAAGACACCATAGATAGCGATAATGACACCGACGATAATCCAGAAGGCTGTTCTGAATTCCGCAACGTTCATGTAAACAATTGCTAAAGCGATAATCGCTAAACCAAGAATCATTTGAACAACGCCAAATGGTACTTGTTTAGCCACAGCGATTGTTAAGATGCCATATAGTGCTAATGCAATACCTAAGCCTAAGATAATCGCAACAATGAGATGTTCTAAGACACCAAATGATAAGTAGCCGGTTAATAAGAAGATACCGATAACAATCAACGCTACACCTAAGAATAGGCCACTGAATGATATTGGTTTCTTTTTAGCGATGAAAACGATGTTAACGACCGCTAAAACGACACCGGCAACTAAACAGCCGATACCGACATAGATGTCTAAAGCGCCAAAGCCGAAAATAGCAATAAGGATACCTAAGGCAATTGTGACAATCGCAGTAACAATACTTGCAGTTCTTTCTTTCATAATATAACTCCCTTTGTAATTTATATTCTAAAAGAATATTTCTAAGTTGCAACAAAAAACCTCTCGTTTAGGAGAGGTCTTTGTTATTAACCAAGTTTTAATCTCTTTTGGAAAACTTTATAACCATTCTTACTAGCGAATGACTTTAAGCTATAGCCTGGTAAGTTGAAGGCGAAGCACGCTAAGGAACGATGTCTAATCTTGTTATAGAGTTTCTTATCGAGCTCTTTAAGTTCATCGAAGTATTCATGGAACACTTTCCAACGTGTTTTCTTATCTTCTTTTGTGCCAACAATGGTCATAATGGTGATACCACAGATGGTCATTAACCACTTAAACATATATTTCTTTAAGTGTTTTGGTTGTTTAATGATCTCGTCATACTTGTAGGCTGTGAACATGATTTTGAACACTCTCATTTGTTGTTCATATCTCTTACACATTGTGCCATAGTTGACGGATTGATCCGCTCTACCGATGAAGTAATGATATAAATCAATATCGTGATAGAAGATCTTCTTCATGAATGGTAATGGTTGATAGGCATAGATGTCATCAACATAGAAGGTGTGGTTAGGAAGTTCCATCTTGGATTCTCTTAACTTAGAAGTTCTATAAAGTAATGAGTGCATTAAGAAGACTGTTTCTAATTTCACACGTTTCATTTCTTCCCAGGCAAAAATTTGTTCTGGTGGTAAGCATTTGCGGTAATGCATGACATATTGACTGTTATCCGCAGCGTGTTCATAAACATAGTTTGTGATATATAAGTCAACATTAGCGTTTTCAGTTTCATGCTTTTTAATTAATTCAAGCATGTCTAAAACATCTTTAGTTTCAATCCAGTCATCACTATCGACAACTTTAAAGAACATACCTTCTGCGTTGCGGATACCCGCCATAACGCCTGAACCGTGTCCACCATTCTCTTTTTGAATAGCTTTAACGATTGTTGGGTATTTCTTTTGATATTCGTCAGCGATTTTTCCAGTATTGTCTTTACTACCGTCATTGACGATGATGACCTCGACTTCTTCACCAGCGGCAACGAGATTATCGATGCAGTGGCGCATATAGTCTTGTGAGTTGTAGCAAGGAATTGTAAATGTAATGTATTTCATAATTCGTAATTAAACCCGGCCTTTCGACCCTAGAACATTATAGTAAAGTTGAATATTTATGCAAGTTACTTAGTTAAGAAGGTTCTCTACTAATTGCAAAGCCTTCTCTACTACGACGTCCATGTTGTAATAAGAATAGGTACCTAAACGACCACCAAAGTAGATATTTGGATTTTGTTTGGCTAGTTCTTGATATTTTAAGTATAACATACTATTCTTCTCGTTATTAAGAGGATAGTATGCTTCGTCCCCTAAAGTCCAAGTCTTGGAATACTCTTTAGTGATGACAGTTTTATTGTGTTTTTGTCCTGGTTCAAAGTATTGATGCTCCGCAATACGGGTATATGGAACTTCATATTCCGTATAGTTAACAACAGCGTTACCTTGGTAATCTGGTTTATCAATGATTTCTTCTTCGAATCTTAATGATCTCCATTCAAGAGCGCCATAGCAGTAATCAAAGAACTTATCAATTTCACCGGTATAGATGACTTTATCAGCGAGAGCGTTTAATTCTTCTTTGTGTTCTAGATAATCAACACCTAATCTGACTTCAATGCCTTTAAGCATGTTTTCAATCCATTTGGTGTAGCCACCAATTGGAATACCTTGATAGATATCATTGAAGTAGTTGTTGTTATATTCATATCTCACTGGTAAACGAGTAATGATGAAAGGTGGTAATTCATTACATGGTCTACCCCATTGTTTTTGGGTATACCCTTTAATGAGCATTTCATAAATCGTTGTGCCCACCATTGAGATAGCTTTTTCTTCAAGGTTTTTTGGTTCCTTGATATTCGCTTCCTTAATCTCTTTTTCAATACACGCCTTAGCTTCTTCTGGTTTATCCACTCCAAAAATTTGATGGAATGTGTTCATATTGAATGGCATGTTATAGTACTTGCCTTTGTAATAGGCTAAAGGCATGTTGATGAAATCGTTGAACTTCGCAAATTGATTAACATAGTCCCAGATTTCTTTTTTAGAGGTGTGGAAGATATGTGGCCCATATTTATGAACTTGGATACCCTCAATTTCTTCTGTGTAGATATTTCCTGCGATGTTATTGCGTTTTTCCACCACGAGGACCTTATAGCCGCGTTTGTTTAGTTCATGAGCGGCCACCGCGCCGAATAAACCAGCGCCGACAATTAAATAATCATAATTCTTTTTCATAGCCCCTATATTATACAACTTTTGTATGAGTTTCCGCCAACTTTGGTGGTCATTGTTGCTTTTCAATTGACAAGTTCGTTATCGAACTTTACAATTTTCTAGCATGATAAGAAAGGAGAATATTTAGATGCTTAAATCAATATTTAAAGTTCTAAAGAGCGTTAGAGAATTTAAGAAATATGCGATTATTACTCCTTTATTTATGATTGGTGAAGCCGCTGTTGAATGTGCTTTACCATTAGTAATGAGCGAATTTGTCGAAAGAATTGAGAAAGTTAATTCCATCAAAGAATTGCTTCCTTTCATTTTAGTGATATTAGCCATGGCAGTTGTTTCTATTACCTGTGGTATCTTAGGTGGCAGATTTGCCGCTTACGCTGCTAGCGGCTTTGCTAAAAACTTAAGACACGATTTATATAAGAAAGTTGAATCTTTCTCTTTTGAGAATATCGACCATTTCCATGCTTCTAGCTTAGTGACTAGAATGACAACAGACGTCACCAATACACAAAACTCATTTGCCATGGCCATTAGAATTGTTGTTAGAGCACCATTAATGCTCATCTTCTCCGCGATTATGGCTTTCGTTGTTGGTGGTAACTTAGCTTGGATCTTTGTAGCCGCTATTCCTGTTATCGGTATTATCTTCGTTGTCTTAGCTAGATTTGCCATGGGTATCTTTAGAAGAGTCTTTAAGAAATACGACGCTCTTAATGAATCAGTACAAGAAAATGTCTCTGGTATGAGAGTGGTTAAATCTTATGTTAGAGAAGGCTATGAAGATAATAAGTTCTCCACTGCCTCTAATAACTTAAGTAAGGAATTCATTAAAGCGGAAAAGATTGTCTCATTAATGACACCTTTAATGAATACATCTATCCACGTTGTTTACATTATTACAATGTTCTTCGCGGCAACTTTAATCTTTAAAGAAACTATTCCAGAACAGGGTGTTGATAAAGATGGTAATGCAATCATTGTTTTCAATTGGGGACAACTATCTATTCCAGATATGTCTGCTTTACTCACATATGGTATCCAAATCTTAATGTCTATCATGATGATTTCCATGATTGTCACCATGTTAGTCATGTCATTTGAATCTATTAGACGTATTAGTGAAGTTTTAGATGAAGAGCCAACAATTAAGAATCCAAAAAACCCAGTGATGGAAGTTAATGATGGTTCAGTAGTGTTTGATAATGTTTCCTTTAAATATAAAAAAGAAGCGGAACGTTATGCTGTTAATGGCTTAAACATCAATATTAAGTCAGGTGAGTTTATTGGTATTATCGGTTCCACTGGTAGCGGTAAATCCACATTAGTTAATTTAATTTCTAGATTATATGACACCACTGAAGGAAGAGTTTTAGTGGGCAATCACGATGTTAAAGAATATGACCTTAAAGCATTAAGAGATTCTGTTGCTGTAGTTCTTCAGAAGAACTTCTTATTTAGTGGTACAGTAGCCTCTAATATGCGCTGGGGTAATAAAGAAGCGACAGATGAAGAAATCGTTAAAGCATTAAGAGTAGCGCAAATGTCTGAAACTATTGAAGCCACACAAGAAAGACTTAATAAAGTTGTTGAACAAGGTGGCGCGAACTTCTCTGGTGGTCAAAAACAAAGATTATGTATCGCAAGAGCATTACTTAAGAATCCTAAGATTTTAATCTTAGATGACTCCACCTCTGCTGTGGACACTAAGACTGATAGATTAATTAGAAAAGCCTTAAAGAATGATTTACCAGAGATGACAAAGATTGTCATCGCTCAAAGAATTAGTTCTATTGAAGAAGCTGATCAAATCATTGTTTTAGATAACGGTGAAATTAATGGTATTGGTACACATAAACAGTTATTAGAGAATAACGAGATTTATCGTGAAGTTTATCAATCTCAAACACAGAAAGGAGGTAATTAATATGCCAGCTCCTCGTATTAGACAATACGCTAAGCCTAAAAAAGGCACAGTTGCACGTTTAGTCAAATCACTTTGGAAAAACTTTAAGCTCGAATTAATTATTTCCTTAGTTACGCTTATCCTTTCTATCTTTGTTAACTTAAGTGGTTCAGTCTTCGCTAGTATGATTACCGACTTATTAACAAAGGCTATTCCGATGAAGTTAGTAGATTCAATGGATGTTAATATCTTAACTGGTTCATTTGATATTTCCTTATTAGGTGGTATTCCTCTTAAAGGTGTTAACTTAATTACCTTAGTGGTTGCTTTAGGCATCATCTATTTAGTGGGTGTTCTTTGTTCATGGACATGGACTAGAACAATGGCGATTGTTACACAAAAGTATTTAAACCTTTTCCGTAATAAGATGTTCTCCCACATGCAAAAGCTTCCTATCAAATATTTTGATACACACCAAAATGGTGCCATTATGTCGTTATACACTAACGATATCGATACCATTAGACAATTAATCTCACAATCATTACCAAATATCATCTCTACTGGTATTACAGTCGTTGGTTGTTTATTTGTCATGTTGTCCTTCTCTATTTGGATGACTCTAGTTGTTATTGCGGGCACTATTGCAATGTTCTTTAACACTAAGATTGTTGGTGGACGTGCTTCACGTTTCTTTGTCGCACAACAAATGAGTATTGGTAAAGTTGAAGGTAATATTGAAGAAAGTATTACTGGCTTAAAAGTCATTAAGGTATTTACTCACGAAGAAGATAGCCTAAAAGACTTTGAGAAAGTTAATGACGAATTATATAACAACTCAACAGCGGCGAATATCGCTGGCAATATCATGATGCCAATCAATGGTAACATCGGTAACTTCATCTACGTTATTATCGCGATTGTTGGTTGTATCCTATATCTCACACCAGGGGCACAAAACTTATCACTTTCTGGTATGAAGGTTGTTGATACCACAGCGTTCTATAGCACCTTACTTGTGCCATTCTTAATGTTATCTAGAATGTTTACACAAAATATTTCTAACTTCTCTCAACAAATAACATTCGTTGTCATGGGTACCGCTGGTGCATCAAGATGCTTTGACTTATTAGATGAAGTCGTTGAAGCGGATGATGGCTATGTCACCTTAGTGAATATCAAATACCATGAAGATGGCACATTCGAAGAAACTAGTGAAAGAACAAGAGACTATGCTTGGAAACATCCTCATAAAGCGGATGGCACAGTGACTTATACTGAACTTAAAGGTGATATCGTGATAGACGATATCGACTTCTCTTATGATGGTAAGAAGACCGTTCTTAAAAATGTCTCTGTGTATGCCCACCCAGGTCAACAAATTGCCCTCGTTGGTGCGACTGGCGCTGGTAAGACCACCATTACTAACTTAATTAATCGTTTCTATGACATCGCTGACGGCAAAATCCGTTACGATGGCATAAATATTAATAAAATTAAAAAAGACGACCTACGTCACTCTTTAGGCGTGATTTTACAAGATGTGAACTTGTTCACTGGTACTGTCATGGACAACATTAGATATGGTCGATTAGACGCGACTGATGAAGAAGTCTATGAAGCTGCGAAGATTGCTAATGCATATGACTTTATTATGAGATTACCTCAAGGCTTCAACACTATGCTTTCAGGCGATGGTGCAAACTTATCTCAAGGTCAAAGACAATTAATCTCTATTGCTAGAGCCGCTGTTGCGGATGCTCCTGTTATGATTCTCGATGAAGCGACATCCTCTATTGATACCCGTACTGAAAGACTTGTCCAAAAAGGTATGGATCAATTAATGAAAGGTAGAACTACATTTGTTATTGCCCATAGATTATCTACTATTCAAAACGCTGACTACATTTTAGTGTTAGATAAAGGTGAGATTATCGAAAGAGGTAATCACGAATCACTAATCGCAGAAAAAGGCGCCTACTATCAACTTTATACAGGCGCTGTCGAGTTAGAATAATGAAAACCATAATATTCGTTTGTCATGGTTCAATATGCCGTAGCCCTGCTGCGGCTTTTATTGCAAAGCAATACTTAAAAGAACATGGTAGAGATAAAGAATTTACTATTCTTATAAGAGCGACTTCTTCTGAAGAAATCGGTAACGATGTCTATCCTCCAATGAAAAGAGAGTTATATAGAAGAGGGGTACCAATGTATCCTCATGCTGCGCAACGTATTAGACAAATAGATTATGAGAATGCTGATTACATCTTTTGCATGGATGATGAAAACTACTATTCATTACTTAGACAATTAAATAACTATAAGGGGATTATTTATCGTATAAATAAATACACACCATCTATATACGAGATAGAAGATCCTTGGTATACAGGTAGATATGAAAAAGTCTGCGATGAAATCACAGACTGTATTCACGATATATTTAAGAATATTTAGTCACGAGAAGCGACAATCTTTACTGCGGAGTTATCAGTCACAGCGTTACCATCCACTCTCACGGAGTATTTTGTGCCTGTGGCTTGTAAGAATGTTTTATAGGCAATGCCCATTGGAGTCGATGTATCAACACTATTAGAGGCAGTGGCCACTAAGGCATCAAACGAGATAGTCATTTTACCCGATCTATCAAACTTGAAGGATGATTGATTAACGGCTTCCGCCATTGTTTCAAAAATCACACTCTTAGTGTCATCACTGACTGTTAAGTTTTCACTTTCTTTACCAAAGTAGACCTTATCAACTTTATAGACTAATTTACTGGTATCTTCATTAGAAGAATCCACGACCATCTTTAAGGTAATAATTGTTTCTAAACCATTGATATTTAAACCAATAGAGATAATAGCGTCATTACCATAGATATTCATATAGGCATTATCTAAAGCAATGTAGTTAGCTTTAAAGTCACCTTCACTGATTTGTCTTGATAAGAAGAATTTATTACCAAAGCAACTTTGTGATTTTAAGAAGAGGTTGATATCACTTTCTCTTAAAGTAGCGATATCAAAGCTGGTGATTGATGGATCAGTCACATAGCCATCATAAGTACTAACAGCACCTTGTAACATATCATCGATTGAAGAAGCAGTCACCAAACCAAAACCTGGATATGTATCAGGAGCGGTAATACCAATCTTAGATAAGTCACAGCTTGGAACGTTACTACCATTAGCGCCTTCAAACAAATAGTTACTAACCGCTGATAAATTAGCAGGTGTAATTTCACCTTCATTCATTAAAGTGATAAGTGCTTCTCTAATAACGTTAAGAGATAACTGCTTTTGTTCACCATTAATGGTGAGTTTAGTTAATGTATTTTCATAGTGCATTGGATAATAGACATTATCACCCGCACTAGCGTCATAGTCATTACCGGTTAATGGTTCTAAGTTGATATCTACTGTAAGTGAATCACCACCATAGAAATCAAATGACACTAAGTTCATATCTAAGAAGTCATTAATAAAGGCAAAGTAGAAATCAGAAGTACCTGAACCACCCGCGAGGCCTTGATTAATCATGTCTCTTAAATCTTCAGTGTAGATATATAAACGAGAATTGGCTAAATCAGTATGTAATTTTAAATTCGCTGTTAAAGCATCTAAGGTATCGTCTGTTAAGAATCTATTTAAAAAGAACATGACGATTGGTTTTAATTGTGTAAGTCTACCAACAGACATCTTATCAACGCTTAAGATAAATGCGTTTTTACCATCGATTTGATCTTTGCTTAATTTCGCAGTGAGCTTTGCTCTTGTTTCAAAGAAGTAGAACTTACCAGAGACATTTAAGGTATAAGCATCTTCTTGGATATCTAAGACAAATTGAGTGAGATACTTTTGGATTTGAGTGTTACCCTTAATACCAGAGTAGAACATGTTATTGATATCCGCTTCGGTAACAGTAAATCTCGCTTTCTTTTGTGTTTCGGTATTATCTAAGGAATCCACCACTAAAGCTTGAGACCATTTTTCCATTTGGAAGTTATCATCATATGTGACTTTCATCTTTCCTGTATCGAATAAGAAAATGAAGATAAGGGCAATTGGTAAGATGATGAGAACGACTAAAGTAATGATTAAACCTCTAAAAAACTTTTTCATAAATGGATTCCTCAAGTATGGTATACACTATTATAGATTAAAAAATCAATTTTTCATCTATTAGTTAGTAAACTACGATAGAATTAAACTATGAAAATCACTAATAATCCCACATTAAAAACCAAAATAGATGAAATAATCCGCATTAACCAAATTAATACTTGGATCGCGGGTTTATTTAACGAAGTAAATAGTTATACCGATTTCTTTTCTAGAGACAAGATTGATTACTTTGTTAAAAAAGGCCATAGCGAAGCGGAAGCGATGGCGGCGATTATTTGTGGTGAATTTAATATCGAAAGAGATGAAGAATTAGATACCATCTTAACTGAATTTGTCTCTGACCGTATTAAATGTTTAGAGGCAAAAGATTATTTAAATAACGAGTACGCTTCTAGGATTAAGGCTACAGGTAGATATAAACAATATGCTTTAAGAATGATTGACTATGCTCCATATCAAACATTCGCTTATGACGAAATAAGTGTCACTAAAGACTATAAAGAATACAGTGCTATTGGTTATTTTAAAAAGCCATTCTCATATTTAGCGTTATGCGAAGGTAATAACATCTGGATGTCACTTAATCCAAATGAAATAGAAACAATGAAACCATATATAGATAAGGGACACGGTAACGTTTTAGTGCTCGGTCTAGGTATGGGCTATGTACCATTTATGATGGCACTTAAAGATGAAGTTAAGCACATCACTATTATTGAAAGAGATCAAAACATCATTAATCTATTTAATAACTTATTATTCTCTCATTTTATCAATAAAAATAAGATTACTATCATCAAAGATGATGCGATTAAATATATTAGTAAGAATAATAAATATGATTATATCTTCGCTGACTTATGGCACACACCAGAAGATGGTTTAGATTTATATATCAAGTTAAAACAAGTTAATAAATCTATTGACTGTTGGTTAGAGACTTCTCTTATCGCGATGCTTAGAAGATGCATGATTACTCTTATTGAAGAATCATTGGAGGGCCTCTCGGAAGATAACTACAAGAAGGCTAAGACCGCCACTGATAGAGTGATTAATCACTTCTATCAAGCAACAAAAAACCTCGTCATTAATAATGATGATGATTTGTCTAACTTATTAAGTGATGATTTACTCATTGACTTGATTATTCAATAGATATCGTTGGTAAGAACTTGCATTACTTCATAAACTTTCTTTTCTATTCCAAGTTCTTTAGCGTACCTAAAGAGTTTGATTTGATTATTTGTATTTTTAATATATGACTTAACTGCTTTAACAAATGTTTCAGAGTCATATCTATCACGATATTTTATAACATCACATATGGTGCGTTCCGCATCGTATACTTTAACGATGTTGCCAAACATTGTTTTTACTTCTTCTATTCCAAGACGATATTTATCATCATTAGAAATTTTATGAATGGAGAGATTATCAATTACCTTTCTAGATGGATTATAGCTTTGCGGCGCAGTAACTTCTATTGCAGTCGGAATCTTATCGGTAAGACCATGTAGATACAGGGCGCTCATTCCTGAAAAGATGTATTTTGAAAATCTCTTTTGAAGAACAAACAGATCATCAACTAGAAAATCGTTAGAAGCATAAAAACCTGGCGCCACTTTTATCAGGTTATTTCTTTTCACAAAATCAGAAAGAAACCATGATGGTATATCAGCGGCATCAATATCTGCTCTGGTGATGAAACCACCATTGTTTTTAAATAGTTTTTGAATCTTTGAATAGTTAGTATTTTCTTTCATTTGCACCTTATTTTACTATATTTAGAGTGCATTTGCAAGTGTTATAGTATTATTTATTTTAAAAATAAAAGAGCCAAAGGCTCTTACTTTTCTTCATCAAATAGATAAGTCTTTTTGTGTTTTTTAATAAATGATAAGTCCTTAAAGAACTTAATGGATGATTTTAATGGTGAAACAGTGCTGCCACGATCATCCGCCCAGATGACGCCCATTTCATAAATGGATAAGTTATTTAGCTTAGCGATATATAAGTATTCAACATCAAAGGCAAAGTTATTAACGACTTGTTTAGCCACGATCTTTTTAGCGATATCTGTTCTCATCGCTTTAAAGCCACATTGTGTGTCTTTATATTTGAAGTGGAACTTCATATTAACAAGTTTACGGCAGCACCAACCAATGAACACTCTTAAGACTGGTTGTTTCTTTTTAATCACACTATCTTTAGCGTGTCTACTTCCAATGACCATATCATAGTTAGGAGCTAATTTAATAAATCTTTCCACTGCTTCTAAATCAGTGGATAAATCCGCGTCCATGAATAAAACATAGTCACCAGTGGCATTCTCAATGCCATATTTAACCGCGCCACCTTTACCGCGGTTAACTTCATACGATAAAGCTTTAACACCTGGAATAGATTCAATAACTTCCTTAGTGTTATCTTTACTTCCATCATTAACTAAGATTAATTCGTAATCTTGTTTGATTGATTCTAAATAGTTCTTAATAATCTCACTATTCTTGGCAATATCTTTGCTTTCGTTATAGCAAGGGACAACGATACTTAATTTCATACCCACTTATTTTACACACATGCAGTAATTATTCAAAGTATTATGGTATAATAATTTCACTCTCAAATAAGGAGACATATTCTATGAATCTTTTAACTTTAAAAGAACGATTATTAAAATACAGTGAGAAAATCGGTTTACAAGTCGAAGAAGAAAAGGCTGAATCTATTACTTTTCACACACAATTAACTGCAAAAGCTTACTTCACTAATTCTGTATATTGTCGTTTAGTGGTCTATAAAGCCGGCACAATTCATTTATTCTTAACATTCGATGTCATTGAAAGCACTTATGATAACTTATATCTCATCAACGCTTTTAACGATAATAATCCTTGGTTTAGAGCGTACATCACTAACATCAAAAATAGAGACTATTTAGAACTACATTACACAGCGATTGGCTTAGAAAGCGAGAACGCGGTGATTGAATCATTCGGTTTCTTATTAAATGAATTATTAAACGAGAATACTCTTGAATATTTAAAACCTATCGTCAATGGCGAAACAATCTAGAAAGCTTAAACGTGGAGAAGAAGGTGAACAACTGGTCTCTAACGAATTAGATAGAGATCCTTCCTTTCATCGTTTAATCAATAATCTAGTGTTATTAGGGGACAATAATGTCTCTCATCAAATAGACCATATTCTCATTAGAGAAAATGGTATTTTTGTTATTGAAACTAAAAACCATTATGGAAAGATTACTGGTTTAGAAGATGATTCATATTGGAAAAAGACATATCCATGTAAAGGTAGAGTCAAAACTGAAACATTCCATAATCCTTTAAAACAAAATCAATCACATATCAGAGTCATTAAAAGAATCATTGGAAAAGACTGCCCTATCTACTGCTTTGTTGTCTTTGTTAAAAACAATGTTGATGAATTAGATTTATTCAATGTCTGTGGTATCCAAGATATCTTAAAGCGTATTAATCTCGTCACTAGTGATACACCATTATCAGAATCCACGATTGAATCCATCTATCAAACACTTCTAGATAATGAAGCATATGTGAATGACGAGATGCATTTAGAAAGTATTAAGAAAATCACTAAAGATAGAAGAGAACATCAAAAGCAATTAAGAATGGCGATAGAAAAGAAAATATGCCCCGACTGTGGGGGCATACTCTCTATTGTGCCTAATGGCTTAAGATGTTCTAAGTGTAATAAGTTAATTAAGATTTAACTATTTCACCATGCTATAAGCATCTTCATCAACATAGATTGTGCAATCTGGGTGTTTTTGAAGGATGGAGCATGGAACTTCTTCAGTCATTGGACCTTTCAATAAGTTATAAATAGCTTGGGCTTTATTTTTACCTGTAGCGATTAAGACAATCTTTCTAGCGTTCATAATGCTCTTTAAGCCCATAGTGACCGCTTTAGTAGGAACTTCAGAGATATCATTGAATAATCTAGAGTTATCTCTAATGGTTTGTTCTGTAAGTTCTGCAACATGGGTTAAGGAATCAAATGGAGTACCTGGTTCATTAAAGGCGATATGGCCATCACTACCGATACCTAAGATTTGAAGATCAATGCCACCAAAAGAGGCGATTTCAGCGTCGTATTGATTAGCGTAGGCTAAATAATCACCGACACCTTTAAGAACGTGTGTACGCGCTTTATCGATATCTAAACCATCGAATAAGTATTTGTTCATGAAGTAACGATATGATTGGTCATGAGTTCCTTCTAAACCAATGTATTCATCGAGGTTGAATGTCGCCACATCCTTAAAGGACACACGACCTTCTTTATTAGCCTTAATCATATTAGCGTACACTTCGATTGGGGATGTGCCTGTCGCTAAACCTAGGACACTGTTTGGTTTCTTTTGGACTTGTTTGATAAATTCTTCAGCGATTAATTTGCTGATTTCTTCGTTACTACCAACGACGACTTTCATTATTATCTTTTCTCCTTTACGACAATATTGTCTTTGGCTTTATAGATACTGTTTTCTGGGACAACACCTCTCACCATGCTTAATGGGTAGACTTGAGAGTGCTGACCAATGACTGTACCTGGGTTTAAGACGGATTGACAGCCAATGTCAGCATAGTCGCCTAAGATAGCGCCTATTTTTCTTAAACCTGTTTCATAGTCTTGTTCACCGTGGACGACAATGTTTTTACCATCACTCTTGAGGTTGGAACAAATAGAACCCGCACCCATATGAGCGTAGTTACCTAAAACACTGTCACCAACATAACTATAATGTGGAACTTGTACATGGTATAAGAGGATACAGTTTTTAAATTCACAAGAGTTACCTAAGACACAGTTATCACCAACGATAACATTGCCTCTTAAATATGCTCCTGGTCTAATTTCAGTATTATTTCCAATAATAGCAGGTGGAATAATTGTCGCGGTTGGTGAAATGGAGACGTTTTCACCCACGAGGACACCTTCTTTAAGTAAGGTATAACCTGGTAAACCCTGTTCTAAGACTTTTTTAATAACTTCTTTAATTTGAGGAAGTAGTTCCCAAGGATAGGTTGAGTTATCAAAATATTCTCTTAAGAAATCACTACTACAATCAAAGAGATCTTTAGTTAAGACAGCTTTCTTATTCATCGATGACATAACCTCTCTTCTTGATAACGTTATAAATTGCGTCGATATATTTATCGCATTCTTCTAAAGAACCAAGTTCCACCATGATACGAACCACTGGTTCAGTACCAGATTGTCTTAATAAGGCTCTACCATTATCACCGATTTCTTTATTGACCTCGTCAAATTTAGCTTTAACAACTTCATCTTCGACAGTAGCCGCTTTATCGGTAACTCTGACGTTTTTAAGTTTTTGTGGTAAGACTTTAACTGGGGCCACGAGTTTAGATAAGGTTTCTTTTCTTTCTAGCATTTCTTCAGCGACCATGATGGCTGTTAAAACACCATCACCAGTTGTGGCGTATTTCTTAATGATAATATGACCAGATTGTTCGCCACCTAAAACATAGCCTTCATTGACCATTCTTTCAAAGACGAATCTATCACCAACTTGAGTTCTTTCTAAGTTAACACCAATTTGTTTTAAGGCTTTAGCAAGACCAGAGTTGGACATAATTGTGGCCACCACTGTGTTCTTATTTAATGAGCCTTCGTTCTGTAACTTACAGGCTAATAAGTACATGATCTTATCACCATCAACTTCTTTACCGTTTTCATCAACAGCGATACATCTATCAGCGTCACCATCAAAGGCGAAGCCAACATCTAACTTGTTTTCTTTAACGTATTTGCAGAAGTTTTCAATGTGTGTACTACCAGCGTTGAAGTTGATATTTAAACCATCTGGATGGTTATTAATGATATAGACTTGAGCGCCTAATGCTTCAAAGACACTCTTAGCAATCATCCAAGAAGCGCCGTTAGCGGCATCTAAGCCAACTCTTAAGGATTTCATAGAGTGTTTGGCTAAAGAGATTAAGTAACCAATATATCTATTTCTACCTGAAGAGTAATCATTAATTGTGCCGATATCACCACGTTTAGCGAATGGTAAATCTTTTTCACCTTCTAAACCCAAGGTTTTGAAGTCACCATCTAAATAGGCTTCCGCTAAATAGGCAACTGCATCTTCTAACTTTTCACCATTCGCATTAATGACTTTAATACCATTATCATAGAATGGGTTATGGGATGCGGTAATCATGACACCACAGTCGAAGCAGTCTTGTCTGACGATGTAAGAGACTGATGGGGTTGTTGTGACGTGTAATAATTCAACGTCCGCGCCAGAGGATGCTGCACCAGCAGCAACGCTATATTCAAGCATATAGGAAGAACGTCTTGTATCTTTACCAATAACGATCTTTGGTCTATAGCCTGGTTTTTGCATATTATATTTTGGATTGGAATAGAACCAACCTAAGAATCTACCAATCTTATACGCTCTATCAGAATTAAGTAATTCATTAGCCTCACCTCTGAAACCATCTGTACCAAAGTATTTGGTTTTGATGTGTTCGTTTGGTAATTCTAATTTGTAACCTTTATGAATAACGATATTATCATCGATTAATTCATCCGCAGTTACTTTGAAAATAGCGCATAGCTCTTTAATCGCCGTCAAAGGTGGAAGGTTTTCACCGTTTTCCCACTTAGACATAGATTGTCTAGACACTTTTAAAATCTTTGCGAGTTCTTCTTGAGAAATGTTGTTAACAATTCTTAAGTGAACTATCTTTTCACCAATGGTCATAAAGAGACCTCCCTTTGTGTTTTCTATCTTAAAGCATTTCTACATAAATGCAAACTATTTGTGTCAACTTTAGTTTACTTATTTTGTAAACATATACTTTATAACTCTGTTATAGGTATTATTATATAAATCCTTATTATATATTTACTATTTTCATAACCAAAGTTTACACACGAACAACTATATTAAACCTAGTGAAACTAAAACGAAACATAAAAACTAGTTCATATCACTATTTTGTTTTATTATGTAGTTAGCAAAAGCAAGGAGACATAATTATGATTATTCCAATCCAAGTTATCATCGATAGCGGCCTTCAAGAACAGGCTCAAAAGATATTCGAAAGTATGGGACTAGATATGTCTCAAGCAATTAATCTATTTTTCTATAACTGTGTGATGAACGGTAAAATACCATTCAGCACAGAGATGCCACAGAATCTAAACAACCAATACTTCGCTTCGCAAATAGGCAAGAAACCGGAAGATAAATGATGGTTTTAAAAAGGAGAGTTCGAACTCTCCTATTTTTCTAGCATCTTTTCAGCGACACCCACAAAAGCATAATTATTAGCACCTTTTATCAGGTTATATTCATCGCCTAATCGTTTTGCGGTGTCATAGCAGTTTTTGAAGATGGTCTTCATGATATGTTTTAGTTTTAAATCAACTTCTTCAAAGGACCATTTTTCACCAAGTTTATATTGTTCAATTTCTAAACCTGATACTGCAACACCACCAGCATTACTGGCTTTGCCAGGAGAATAGATAACTTTATTAGCAATGAATAAATGCGCTGCTTCCATAGTACATGGCATATTAGCGCCTTCAAAGACACCGATACAGCCATTAGCGATTAACTTCTTAGCATCTTCTTCATCTAATTCAAATTGTGTTGCGCACGGGAATGCGATATCGCATTTAATAGACCAGATGTCTTTAGAACCTAATACTTCGACTTCATCTTTAACTAAGTCTTTATATTCTTTAATTCTGCCACGTCTATCTTCTTTTAGGGCTCTAATGGTTTCAAAGTCGATGCCATTAGGGGCATAGATAGTATTGTCAGAGTCATTCATAGCGACGACTGTTCCACCATATTCAGTGACTTTCTTTAAACAGTAAAGAGCAACGTTACCACTGCCAGAGACAACTACTCTCTTTCCTTTAAAGTTAGTGTCTTTATATTCTTTTAAAGCACCTCTAGCAAAATAGGTGACACCATAACCAGTTGCTTCTGTTCTACATAAAGAACCGCCTAAATCTAATGGTTTACCAGTTAACGAACAATCACATTTACCAGAGTATTGTTTATAAGCTTCATATAGATATCTAATTTCACGACCACCGACACCGATATCACCCGCTGGGACATCAAGGTCAACGCCAATATATGGATATAACTCTTTCATAAAGGCATAACAGAAGTTTTTAACTTCGTTATCACTTTTACCTTTAGGATCAAAGTCACTACCACCTTTAGCGCCACCCATTGGTAAACCGGTTAAGTAGTTTTTAAATATTTGTTCAAATCCTAAGAACTTAAGGATTGATAGACTGACAGATTTATGGAATCTTAAGCCACCCTTATAAACACCATTCGCGTTATTGAATTGAATTCTATAACCCTTATTAGTGTGTTTTTCACCTTTATCATCAACCCAGTTAACATCGAAGGTAATGATTCTATCAGGTTCCACAATCTTTTCGATGATAGAGGCATATCTAGGATTATTAAGTACACTATCATCTAACGAAGAAAACATCTCTTTAAGAGCGGTTTGGAATTCTGGTTGATCTTTATACTTACTGTAATCCATAGCGTTATCCCCCTTATCTATAAATTATGCATTGATTATACACTATATGAAAAATGGTATTCATACTTTTTAATAATGGGTAACCATATCAAATATGAATAGTTAGCGTTTATATCCCTTGTAATCTTCTTTTGTTACTTTCTCAATGGAGACAACATCTTTCATCCTTATTTTGAAGAATGCAGCTTGAATATATTCGGCGTATCTTAGATGTTTTTTATTAATCATCTTGTCATAGACCTCATAGATACATTCAGGTCCTTCTTCTTTTTCTTTTTGATATAGTTCTTTAGCGATTTCTTTACCTTTGCCTTTGTAATAGATGCAACTAATAGAGGATATAGCAAAACATTCATATAAACCAAAGTCGCTTAAAAGGACTTTAGAATCTTTGATATCTAGTGTTATACGATACAAACCTTTATTATCGTGATTAATCTTTTTAGAATCTTCAACTTTATACCAACCCCAAATTGGGGCAATGATATCATCATCGAAGTCTCTTTTGTTTTTGATTTTCTTTTTCATCCTATCAAACATGTAGTCATAGGCTTTTTGCCATTTCTCACCAGGTATCATCTTTGTGATATCATTGAGCGTTTTCATTTGGCTTCTATTAGTGATTTTATATTCACCATTTTTAAGAAGCTTATTAACCACACATTTACGTTGATAGGTAATGATTTTCATATTACTTATTGTAAGCGAGCTTAACTGCGAGGCAGATTACTTCCGCAGCAGTTTTGATTTCTTCTAAAGTTGGATAACTTGGACAGATTCTTATATGTTCATTATTAGGATCTTTGTGATATGGGTAAGCCGCACCAACGTCTGTAAGTGTTACACCTAGTTCTTTACATGTTTTTACGACTTCTGAGGCGTTTTTACAGTAAAGGGATATAAAATATCCTCCTGTTGGTTTACTCCATCTAGCGATGTCTTTAATTTCTTTTTCAAATATTTCATAAACTAGGTCAAACTTTGGTTTTAATATAGCAGCGTGTTTATCCATATGTTCTTTAATGGTTTTTGCATCTTTAAAGAACAATGCATGTCTATATTGATTTAACTTATCATAACCAATTGTTTGATACTTAAGTGTGTTTTTGATGTCTTTTAAGTTAGCGGGTGAAGCCCCTAACATGGCAACACCACTACCAGGGAAAGTCATCTTTGATGTGGATGTAAATATGTAAACAATATCCTCATTATTATTCTTCACACATTCATCATAGATATTGAGTAACGATTCATAACCACCATCAAAGGTGGATTGAGCGATGTACGCTAAATCCCAATAGATTCTAAAGTCAGAAGCTGCTGGTTTTAACTTAGCAAATCTTCTAACTACTTCATCACTATATGTATTGCCACCTGGATTTGAATACTTTGGTACACACCATATACCTTTCACAGTTGGGTCTTTGACATAGGATTCCACTAAATCCATATCTGGTCCATCATCGTTCATAGGTATATTAATCATTTCAATGCCTAACGCTTCACATATTGCAAAGTGTCTATCATATCCTGGGACAGGACATAACCATTTAATATGTTCTTGTTTTGAGAAGGGAACACCACCATTAACACCATGGAGCATGCTCTTTTCCACTAGTGATGCCATAATGAATAAAGAGGCGTTGCCATAAACAATAATGTTTTCTTCTTTTAATCCTGTGATGTTAGAGAACATTCTCTTACATTCAGGAATACCATCCAGAATGCCGTAGTTACGGTAATCGGTTCCATTGATAACGAGATTAGAATCACTATTAAAGATATCTAACATAGGCATGGATAAATCAATTTGCTCTTGGCAAGGTTTGCCTCTAGCCATAGATATGTTTAAGTTAAAAGATTTGTAAATACTATATTGCTCTTGGTTCTTCATGTTTAATAGTTTAACACGCGACGAACAACTTTGTATTATTTTCAGAAAACAAGAGTTATTTCAAACCGAATAATTTGAGTAATTCTCCAGGAAGATCTTTAAAGTCCTCGGTAAAAATAACATAGACACCTTTACTGGCATAATAGTTACACACAGAATAAATGTCTCTAGCGGTCAAATCTTTAAAGCAGAGAAGAGCGAAGCATTTCCACGGGCGGGTTTTTCTTTTTGAATAATACTCATTGTAAATTTCGTTGATTATTGACATTTGATAAAGGTCAGACATTGAACTGCCTATGAAAAGGCAGACATTATTCCTAAGAAGTTGTTTTTGAATTGTGGGTGCCCATCCTGTACCAGATCTATATGCATCGTAATATTCTTCTTGGGTTAAAACTAGATTAGGTTTTAAATAACTCTTCCCATATGGGAATAAGCCATGGACATGTCGTATTTTTGGCTCATTATGAGCAGCATCTTTTGCTTGATCATCAATTGAAGTAATTGCATTTTTGGTGTACTTTTTATAATCAATTTCAAAGAAATCATCGTAGTTGTAAGTGATAATAGGCATACTTTGAAAACGTTCTTTAACTTTAACGGCCGATCTTATCAAAGTGCTTGAATCATGCATACTGCTCTCATATTTTCTATACAAACTTGAATAAATCGCAGCGTAGTACTTGCTTCTATCAATTAAACACTTTGTCATCGAGGATAAAGAGAACGTTGTATCACCTATGGCTTTTCTAACTAAATCTAATTTATCCACATACTTTGGATTTAAGTAATCAAACAAATAGTCACAAAGCGGTTTCCATAAATCACTTCCAAAGCAAACAGAAGCGCCATTGCCAATAAAAATAGCCGGTCCACCAGAAGAAGAATTCAATTCGTCACGAAAAGATCGTTTGTTAATCTCACTAAGCTGTTTTATATCATCAGAGTTAAATTGATGGTCCATTTGGACTTCTGAAGATGCAAGTGTTTTATTAGCGAGTGAGAAAGCATTTCTCTCTTCATCATACGATATGATATTATCCTCGGGTCTACAAGAGGCCGAGAATGCAAGCCATTGGGTAGGATGCTTTTTTGCCAACTCACCAACATAATCTGCGCCCAACACAGTAATGTTTTTGTATTTGTCAAAGACATGTAAATACCTTGCATTGACTAAGCAAATGATAATTAATCGATATTCAGAAGGTAACCTTTCTCTAATTCTAGAAATGTAGTAATCAATGTAAGAAGGGCTTTCAACATACTTAATTTCAAGAAAAGCGCTGCCATTAACATACCCAGGCAAACCATTTGGTAAATATCCGTCAAACTTACTGACTGTTCTAGAAGCATACTTGTCATGTAAAAGATATTCTTGATTTCTAACTACTTCACAATCCTTTAAAGCAGAAATAATAAATTCTTCAAAATACAATGCCTCTACAACAGCATGATTTGTCTTTTTTACACGGATTTCCATTTTTGTACCTCGATTGTTTATTTTAGTTTGTAATCAGAAATAGATAATTTAAGTTGGACAGGGTGTATGATTTTTGTTCCATGAACCAATGGATTAGTGCTGCCTTTGCATCCAACATACACGTTATAGATTGGAACAGTTATCGGATAAAATTTTGTCGCATTAACAACACTATCAGATATTATGACAAACCTATATTCATCTTCGTGCGACCATCTCATAAATTTAGAAAAAGTAGCTTCGATATAAAATTTCAAATCAGAGTAGGAGACTACTGGCTTTATTTTTGGATTGTAAATAGGTCTTTTTGTTCTGTATCTAATTTTGCCAACAATGCCTATGCCGCTTAGCCTAGTTGCGTACATAGCGCTGATAATATCTTTTTTACCATATTCAAAACAATATCCTTTATGGTCAACACTGTAGTATGACCACATTAAAATATTGTCGTGATAAGGTATCGAACAAAATACTCTAAATTTATCAGTGATACTCCCTTTTTGATATGCGCACTGGCAGTCAAATGGATCGTTAAAGGTATCGGGGTGAACAAAAGATATTTCGCCTAGAACTCTATTGTATAAATCTTGACCATTAGCAAAGGAATTAGGGCTATAGTGTTTGAACACGTGATCGAGATATCTCCCATCATTTTTATTAGCGTCCACAACGATTCCATCAAATAGGCTTGAATTAACAATTTCAAGGCGATTTTCTTTTGGATTAAGTAAAAGCTCGTTCATTAATGAGTTAAATAATTCGTTAAATCTAGAAGAAAGTAATTCATTTGTTTCCTTGCTATTTGTTTGTTTGAAAATAACAATCCTAAATTCGCTGCGTTTAATAGTCGGTTTTCCTAAAAGCGAAACAATAAAGATATCCTTCAGGTATCTTACAAGCATGCAATTGGTGTTTTTATAATCTTGCAAAAGTTTATAATCTGGATAGGTCGTTAAAAATGCATGTTTTGCTATAGCAAATCTATAGCCATCTAAATTGTCGATATCGACGATAATCATAATAAAAGGATTATAGCAATAAAAAGCATGACTTTATCACGCATTTTTTATGCTCGCTGTATTTATGTTACATTAATTCAAAAATGTTACTAAATCACAGTAATATTTTTAAAAAATGTTTTGTGCCTAGCAATATTTATTTAGTGATTTGACTTTTCAAAGCCTTTAAAGATTTCACAAAGGCTTTCAATTTCTCCATATTCGCAGCGTAGCTGATTCTAATATAGCCTTCACAACTATCGCCAAACGCTGTACCTGGGACGACTAAGACATCATATTCGTTTAATAGTTTTAAGCAGAAATCTCTAGAAGACATTTTAAAGTTCTTTATAGATGGGAATAAGTAGAATGCACCTTCAGCATTAAAACATTCAATACCAAGTTCTTTAAATGAACTTAAAAGGTATTCTCTTCTACGATTATATTCTGCGACCATATCTTCAACATCAGGTATACATAAGTCTAATGCTGCTTTAGCGCCATACTGTGCCATTGTAGGGGCACTGAGTGTCATATATTGTTGAATCTTAAGGATTTGGTCAAGTATATCTTTTGGAGCGCATACAAAACCTAATCTCCAGCCTGTCATAGCAAAGGCTTTGGAGAAGCCGTTGATTAAGATTGTTCTTTCCTTGAAACCTGGTAAGGAAGCAATTGAACAATGCTTTCTGCCATATGTTAATTCAGCGTAGATTTCATCGCTGACTACGTATAAGTCATTTTCCAAAATTAAAGGAGCGATTTCTTTCAAATCTTCTCTAGTCATAATTGCCCCTGTTGGGTTATTAGGGAAAGATAAGAACACTGCCTTTGTCTTTGGTGTAATGGCTTTTGCTAATTCTTCTCTAGTTAACTTAAAGCTATTCTCTGCCTTAAGTGGAATAACTACCGCTTTACCACCACACATTTCAATATCTGGGATATAGCAAATATATGTTGGTTCTGTAACGATAATTTCATCGCCTGGATTAATGATGGACATTAAAGCAGCAAGGATACCTTGGGATGATCCTGCAGTTAATATCATTTCATCTGAGTTGTAGTCAATTCCAAATCTATCTTGTAGATACTTACTAATCCTTTTTCTTAAAGAAGGTAAACCTTGGTTGGATGTGTAGAATGTTTTGCCTTTATCTAACGACTCTTTAGCAGCGTCAATAATTGGCTGTGGAGTTGTAAAATCTGGTTCACCAACACCAAGGGAAGTAATCTCTGGCCTTTCAGAAGCATAATTAAAGAACTCTCTGATACCAGAAGGTTTCATATTGGTGATAAGTTTAGAAATCGGTTTCATATATAGAAGACTATATCAAAACGAATTAAAACTCACATTCTTTTTTTATCTTTTAGCCACAAATAGGACAATGCCAAAGTTATAGAAGAAATGATCTTCAGTGAATTCTTCTTCTAACTCGTCATAGTGCTCTTTTATCCATGCTAGACCACTACTAGCGTATTTATCATTTGGATTGGATTCACTCATAGAAGTATAGTCTTCTTCGAAATAACCAAATCTCATATCAAAGAAGTCTTCTTTTTCGTCGTAATCCATACCTAAAGTATTTATTCCTTGTTTGAGTAGTTTGATGCTGTTATATCCTGTTTTAGATAGCATATACGGTATTTGTCTACCGGTTAAACGATAACCACCTAATTTAGAATCGGCGATTGAGAGTTCTTTCATCTTTTCGAAATAACCATTAGCGTCTGGATAGGCAACTTCAAAGTTATCATCAACATCTTTAATGAGAATGTATCCACCTTTGACTAAATATTTTCTTACTCTCTTCAATAAAAGTTCTGGATTAGATAAATGTAATAGTAAGAACGAAATATTGATGATATTGAAACCAGGAAGACCTCTTTCAATCAAGTAACTATTAATTGCGGCATCTAATTCGTCTTCATGTTCGACATTCGCGTACTTAAATGTCTTATTCTCATCTTTGATTGTGTTTTGTGCTTTCTCAATGCTGGCTTTATTAAAATCTAAGCCAAGTAATGTATATGGTTTATCAATATGTCTAAGTGATTCGCTCATATAAGTACCATCATTACAGCCAATATCTAAGACGTTTAATTCTTCAAATTCTTTTGAATAGTCAAAGTACAAATCTCCATCGAATCTATGGAGAATTCTTTCTTGCACCTTTAGTCTTTTGAGTTCTTGTTCTGAAGCGTGTTCATACATAGTGTTAGCTTCACGCTTTTTAGGTGAGACTGATTTAGTAGGTTTTAAAATCGTATTAATCTTTTGGAGCAATTCATCAATCGCATCGTTGATGTTGTTATTAGAAGCATCAATCCAGTGCATGCGATGGATATAATATTGCATGGCCTTAGATAATTCTTCTTTATCGAGTTTGAAAGGAAGGATTGTTAATTCGGCATCATCTTCGATAATGCGTTTATAGGCCATTTCAACTTCGTTTAGGACATGTGGTGATTTGGAGCCAGTGTTGTCTAATAGAACAATGAATACTTTTGCAGCCTCGATAGCATCACAAATACTAGTGGCATAATCCCCCATTACATCTCTAGGAGCATACCAGCATTTAATACCATTGGCCTCTAATGTGCTGACAATTTGATCAGCGACATTTTTCATCCTAGTGTTATATGAAATAAAAACATCATGTTCCATAATGACTACCTCTTAGATATTATTAGTTCAATAAATTCAGTAATATTCTAGCAAAGAATAAGTGTTATTAGAATATTTACTAATAAAAGCGTTTTAGCTCCTTTAAAACACGTTTTATAAAGTGAGTATTTCTTTTATTCTCCGGTTAAATTGTGCAACACATTATCCGCATCAACTACTATTAATTCTTGATTATGCTGTCCGAATAGTTTTACTGGCAATTTAATAGTTTTATAAATGTGATTATTGATGACCAGTTGGTTGCCAATTACTAGGAATGCAAAAAATCTGTATGATGGATTAAGAACTTCTATAACACCAGGCAACAGAGTGGCACTATTTTGTTGTCCAAGTCTATAGCGCATGACGCCACTCTTTGTTTTATAGTACAAATATCCCGGATATGGTTGATATATTGCGGACTTATCACCATTATAGCCATCCATAATAGCCCAAAGTCCGACTTGGTTATTAGCAAGCATTTTAATGAATACAGCACCACTCTTTTGGATGGTTATAAATCCAGCAATGTTGTCAAAATCATGAGCTAAAACAATAGCTTGCTCAAAATCGTTGTATAGATCTTTATCAATGGTAGTAACTTTAACTAAATCAAGTTTGTCATTATAAATGTCCACAGTTAAGTTGCTATAAATGATTAAGGTGTGTTTAAATTCTGAAAAGCTTGAGTAAACAATGTTGCTACTGCTGTGGCGCATCTTTTTAGTGCCAACTGTGCGATTGACAACATCGTAATAAGCGATATCTTCGTAGTTATAAACATAGACATATCTATCGAAGTAATAACATCTGATTGGATTTTTGATGAAATCGACATTGATAACTTGTGTCACCAAACCATCACTGCAATCAATAACATAAATATTTCCATCTTGGTAAGTATAAATGGTTTCTCTAACATAGGTGGTAAACTCTTTTTTGAAGGCAAATTTTTCGTTTAGTTTAACAGTAGCGTTTGGCATATTATTCTCTCCTATAAAGCTTAAGCAGATATTCGAAATTCTCAGTCATAAAAGTGTCTTGGAAAGCGTAATCTTTAAAAGTGTTTATGTATCTTGCAAAGAACAAATCTTTATCTTTAATAACTTCTTCATCTAAATCCAATAGGAAGCGGTATACTTTTGAATAAAATGTATCCTGCATATCCCTAAGAAGCACCTTGAAAGATAAATCTTCTTGTATTTTGAAAGCTTTAGCTTTTTCATCAAGAATAAAGCCATCTTCTATATAATCAATTCCACGAGACTTTTGAATAATCATGCGATACATAGAGTTCGTGTTTTTTCTACCGCGTTTAGATAAACATTGGTATAAGAATTCTGGATGGATGTAGAAACTCATTGGGGCGGCAGCGATTGTATTTTTCGGCATAAAACCTAAGACATAATCTATATTGATAAAATCCTTATCACTGATATTTTTGAAATCACCTTTTTCTATTGCCTCTAAGTATTCAAGGAAGATTATTGTCGAGGTGTTAAATAATTGAACAATATCGTTTTCATACAAAGTTCTAGAAACATAGTCTTTTAACCAAGGATCGACAATATATAATCTATCATTTACATCTAATAAGAATTCATTAACGAAATTCTTCACAAATTGAATTGAATAATCCAAATTGCTGATTGAGTCATTGCTGAGTCTATAGAAATGACGAATGATTCTTTTTAGCATATGAAGGTCACAACCATTTGGAGACAATGACAAAATGATCATGATTGTATCTAGCATTCCTGGATCGCATCTTTCGGATTGAACCTTCATGAGTTCACAGTATGTTTTATGAATAACGTTGAATGTCGGAAGTTTGATTAAGTCATTAATCGTTTCTTCTAGTTTTTCATGAACACTAAAGCGTTTTAAATAGTAAAGAATATAATTAGCCTTGGTTAATTCGTTATTTGCAGACTTAATAATCTTATCCAACATGTTAGGGGATAATGACTTAGCTTCTCTTTTTAAAATAAACGCCAAAATATCATTAACTTCATCATAAGATAAAGAATCAATAACAACGTCACTTTCCCTTACTAAATTAGAAGGTATTGTGGTAGAAGTGAATATTAGTTTGTCCACTTTCAAACAATCAAAGAATAGCCTCCAATCGTTATACAATGATTTCACTTCATTAATGCCATCAATGATAATCACTAGTTTCTTTTTGAATTGATGATTTTTAAAGAAGTCGTTGATATATTGGATATATTCTTCATATTTATCTTCAGGAGCAGCTTCTAATTTGTACCTGTCTTTTATTTCTAACGCAATAGATTTTGCTAGTAGATGATAATCGTTAGAGTCAACATCAAAGCCCATAAACCTAACAAGATAATCATATTTATCATTGTTATAAACTAATCTTGCAATGGCGGATGTTTTGCCGTTCCCAGAGCGCAAAAATAAACCCTGATTAGAATATTTAGTGTTTTCTATCATTTCTATTAAGGCATTATCGATAGAAGGTATTGGAACCGATTCTTTGTACTTAGCAATAATGTAGTCGTTAGAATTTACTTTGCATTCAATACTCTCATCAATATGATATTTATTTCTTAAAGACTCTTTAACTTTGTCGATAATGAAGTCTTTAAGTTGTTTACCGTTATACACAAAATTGTAAAGTGGGTAGTACTCACAATTGTTTGAGTATCTTATTTTTCTAGTGGTATCGAATTCCACTTGATAAGTAAACGTGCTATCTTTGTAATTTGTTTTAATTCTTTCTTGTAAGGCTTTCGCAGCATCACATCTTTCATCTTTGAAAATAGGTTTCATCTGATCAGGAATAGATAATTTGCTCATATCCCTAATAAAAAATAAACAATCTTTCTTACTGCCATCATAAAAAGTGTTATAGAGGGCTTGTAATATTTCTAGCTCCGTTGCAGAGATGTCTTTACCAACATAATCATCGATATTTTTGCCGATAATCTCACTGTTAAAGTCTTCCTCGGTTGGTGGCCATCCATATCTATCGCCTAAAAAGGAAATAAATAATGGATCGGCTTCATTAACTTTCATTAAGCATAACTTAATTGTGTGGTGCAATGCTTTTGCCTGTTCTTCAGTAATGCCCCATCTTAAATCCACTATATTGATATTTATGCCGTGTGATTTCCCCCACTTTTCAAGCTCAGGATATATCTCATACATGACTAAATCTCTTTCACTGGCCATATCAGTAAAAGTGGATGAAATAAATATATAAGCATTATGTAGTTTCATTACTTTTAATATACATAATAATTAGTAAGAGCAAAAATAAAACTTTGTTTTCTTCAAAGATTATTGTTTAAAAAGTGTCAAAAAGAAAAGGTATGTTCACAGCATACACAATTCAATCAAATACCATTTATCTATTTTTCAATTTTATATCCCAATTTGATAATTAGTTTTATTGTTTCAAGAGCAGTTTTTCTATCGTACTCTTTTTCTTCTTCTGGTAGTTCTTCATAAGGCACTAAACAAGGAGTTGTTTTTTTGATGGAATCTTTATGTTCTCCGTACGTCCATCCTTCTTTAACTCTAGCGTCCGCCCAGACTTCGTGGACGTTTTTAGCAATTAATTCCACTAAAGAAGAAATATCATTTGGAAGTTCAACTTTACTTAAATCTATTGGGGAAGGTATATATTTATTCATATTTTAATCCTCGTCATCATCACTATTGTTGTAAATATCCGCTACTACATCACTTAATTCCTGAATCAAATCTTCATCTGTCACTTCAATCATTTTATCATCCTCAAGATGTTCTCCCATGATAAATTCAAAGAAGTCACAATCAGGACAGCAATCATCAATCTCGAGATTGGCAAAGCTAACAGCCATGCAAAAGTCTCTTTCTTTATGAACGAATCTTAATTTCATTATGTAACGTATTGGTTCGCCTTTATCGTCGTATAGTACAAACTTGTCGCCATATTCAGTGAAATAAAACTTTTCTCTTAGGCTTTTTTCTTCATCAGAATCCTCAACACCACCTAATAGTTCAACCAATTCTGCCAGTTCATAATAATCCATTGCTTCTAGCTTTTTATATGCTTCCATAAGAGAGGTCTTTTCAACAACGTCATCACCGATTTTTTCATAACGCTCTAAAACCTCTGTTTTAATTGCAGCTCTGGTAGCTTCTTCTGTTGTCTTAAAACATTTACACACAATGTCTTCAACAAGATCAAAACTGCGAGCGATTATTTTTATTTTTGTTTCACGATTCATATCAATTGTATTTTAGCATACAACCATAAACACACGTGCACAAATTTACGTAATGACTAGATAGTAAGATGTAATATATAATTTATCCGAGGAATCTACTATGAACATGATAATAGCAATGGTTTTCATCGCACCGATAACGATGCTTATTTTGGCGGCTCTTTTTATTTTTCGATACGCTAAATACAAATATGTAGGCAATGTCCTTTTATATATCGGGGGAGCATTCTTACTTTGTTTCCTTATGATGCTAGCCGTTAATTTAAACGCTATTGATGTTAAATCATACAATGGCGTTGAACAAGCAGTTGCTCAAAGCAGTAATCCTCAAAGCTCATATAGTGTCTATAATTCATACACACAAATAGTGACAAATAAGAACGTATCATTCAGTGATGGCGGAGCCATTTTTTTCGATGCGGTTACAGGTGCAGTAAGAATGATGACTTTAACATTCGACAGAGACGCTATCGGAGCATTCTTCACTGGAGAGAATATCACTGGATGGCATCAAACATTTGGTGTGATGTTTTACATAACATCATTATTCAGTTTGGCCACTACTTCTATTTCTGTTATTTTGTTCTTCTTCAAGAATAACTTCGCGAAGGCTTCTAACTTCTTTAAACTCTTATTGCCTAAAACAGAACTTTATTACATTTTCTCTGATGCGAAAGTCGCTAATGCTACTAAAAGATTAGGACATGCCTTAAAAAGCAAAAAGCATGCTGTCGTTATGTATGTCACAAAGGCCTCTTTAAAAACACAGGAAGGCACTGAATATAGAGATATGCTCATTAACGAAGGTTTCGATGTAAGAAGCGAAGGTTTTAGTAAAAACTTATGTGCTTACCTATTTAAGAAGTTCTTTAATAGAAATTATCAAAAGAGATGGTTCCTTTGGAGATGGTACCGTAATCGTAAAGTAACCATCTACGGTTTATTTGATAATGATGATGCCTCTATTACTTTAGCATCTAACTTCACTGCAGGTATTTTGGAAAATAAATGTTTGCAAAAGGAATTCAAAGATTATTTTAGTTTAAGAAACGAATCAAACGAAGGCGCCAGAGACTACACCAAGATTAGTGACGCAAAGAAAGAAAAAGATTTAGAGGTCATAAATAATTTCAAAGTGTTTATCACCTATCAGGATCATGATATCGATATAGTTAACAATTTCTCAGGACAGACATTCCATATAGTGAACACACTTTCACAATACGATATGGTTTCTTCTGAGTTTATTTTAAGTAATCCTTTATGCGCTTTGGTTAATGGCAAGCAAAAAGAATCTGATGGTTTAAACGTTTCCTTCTTTGGTTTTGGTAATATCAATAGACCAATCTTTAAGAAGATGACTTTTGCTTATCAAAACTCAGAAGACAACACACATAAGATGCACTATTTCATCTATGATTTAAATTCAAACAAAATAGTTGATCAATTAAAAAACGAATACACAGATAATGTCACTACTGAGGAAGACTATTTTGATAAACCGCTCCTATATACAGTTGACGCAAAGTGTGATGGCGTAGACTTAACAGCATACGAGTCTTTAAAAAAGCATTTTGAAGAACTATTAGAAAGTAGAAACAAAGCCGAGAACGAACGTGATAAAAATCGCTTTGTCAAAGATGGCTTGGAACTATTTATTGTTTCTGCCGCTACTACAAACCAAGATATTCGTATTGCCTTTAACTTACGTGAAATATTAATCAAAACATTTAAAGAAGATGAGTTGAAGAATGCTCGAATTTATGTGCGTATAGGTGATGAATTAATTGCTAAAGGATTAATGGATGCAAACAAATTTGTCTTTGATCAAAAGAGTTCTTTAAGTATTGAACATATGGATAAAAACAATAAACCACTCATACCAATTATTATCTTTGGCGAAGACACAAATATGGCACACTTTATTGATACCGATTACAAGCGATTAGTGGATAACGGCAAAGCAGCATACGGTGCTTATTGGGAAGGCCAAATATCTGAATGGACACCAGTTAGAGAAAACCTTTCATGGCTTTTCGTTGACAAAAAAGAAGTCCTTGCTAACACTTCTACTGCCTATTCCCTTAAATCAAAATTGAACATTTTGGACTATAAATTGAATAGAAAAGGTCTAATCGTAGACAAGAATAACATCCCTGTTGATAGTAAAGTGGTCGAAACAATTTTTGAAGTTGCAAAAGAAGATTATCCAGAGCTTGATACGGATGAACATCCATTCAATCAAAAAGTTAGACTATTAGCATATATGGAACACAACAGGTGGTTAGCAACTGAATATGGCATTAATAGATATGGCCAGCTCAAGAAAAGTGATTTTAATCAAAAAAGTATGAAAACTAAAAATCCAACTAAGACTAATCACGTTTGCATGACCACAAACGAAGGCTTGGGTAAAATTTATGACATTTTTAAGAATGACGATGAAAGAAAAGAAAAAGCTAAGAAACTTGTCTTTAGCAATGACATCGACACCGTCTCTAAAGTTTTGAAACAATTATCAGATAACAACAGGGTGAGATTGTTATTCTTTGACATCAATGATTATGTCGTCAAAAGCGTGCCAGCAGAAGATGAAAAGAAGAATTTCACAGAGATTGAAATAAACGACACAATTATCGCATATATTAATAATGTGAATTTGGATTCGCTTGCAAAAATAACACGTGAATTAGATGCTGAATTAATAGAGATTAATAGATGGGGTACTGGCAAAAAGGATGAAAATGAAGTTAACAAGTATTTTGAAATAGCATTAGCTTCTCACGGCATTGAACTCTGCCACACTCTTAATAATGGTGAAACTAAGGAAGACTATGTTAAGACTTATGGTGAAGAGCATATTGATTCTTACTCCATTATTAGAATTAGTGCTTCTAAAATCGACATTGAAGATTTCGATAACAAGACAATCAAGATGCATCGTAAAAAAGGCTTAACTAATTGGAGATATGGTAGAACAATTAAAGCCATAAAGAAATTTGACAAGCGCAAAGCTTGTTATGATGCAAAGAAGCAAAAAGAAGAGAAAAAGAATAAAAAGAAGCAGGAGGATTAACTCCTGCTTTCTCATATGTATTTGATACTTTTATAATACCTGATCTATGAGGCCGTATTCTTTGGCTTCTTTAGCGCTCATCCAGTTATCTCTCTCACAGTCTTTATGAACTGTTTCAAGACTCTTATCGCATTGCTCTGCAATGATACTTTCTAATTTTGTTCTCATCTTTTTCATATCATCTGCTTGTTCTCTAATCTTCGATTCGGTAGCGAGCCTTGCTTGCCCGGAAATCAAAGGTTGGTGAATTAATATTCTTGAATTAGGAAGAGCGTATCTGTGACCTTTTTGACCACAGCATAATAGAAACGCGCCCATAGAAGCTGCAAGACCATAGCAATATGTATATACTGGGGCTTCAATGTTGTTGATTGTGTCATAGATAGCTAAACCATGAATGATGCTTCCACCTGGACTATTAATGTAGAGGTGGATTGGTTCTTTATTATCTTTAGCGTCAAGATCTAGCATTTGAACAATGACTTCTAATGCTGATATTTCGTTTACTTCACCATTTAGTGAAACGATTCTAGAATTCTTAATAAGTGCCATATTATCTCATCACCTCATCAATCAATCCATATTCTTTAGCCTCTTTTGCAGTCAATTTAATACTATTAACTAAATCTTTATGAATATCTTCGACTTTCTTTCCTGTTGCTTCCGCTAATATTGATTCAAAAGCAATTCTTGTACGCATTGTATCTTTCGCTAATATTTCAATATCAGTTTGTTGGCCTTCGCCAAGAACGCCCACTACTTCAGAGAAATAGAATAATGTGTTTTCTAAGGCATATCTTTTTCCTTTGTTTCCTAAGCATGGGAAGACTAGTGACATATCAGATACACCACCTATTGAATAAGTGGATACGGGATTAGGTAATGATTTAACAACATCATAAATCGCAAAAACATTAAGATAGTCAACACTGCCTGAAGAGATGTATAGTTTAATCTCTTTTTCAGGATTAGATGCACTGAAATCTAAAAGCGAGAATATCAAACTATGAGTGGTTTCTTCGTTAATATTGCTTGTGATAACAAAGATGCCGTTTTCAATAAGCTTTTCGGATAATTTCTTTTCTTCCATTATCTCTTATCTCCTTTCTTCTTAAGTGGAGCATATAATTCAGGATTTTCTCTTTGCTGTTCTTCTTTCAATTTCTGGAAGAATTGATCAACAGCATCTCCACTAGAGTCATCTTCCTCTTCGTCTTCTTCTTCAAATCGTTCCACTACTGGGGCGGGCTTTTTAGGCTTTTTATACCATCGTGGGCACATTTCATAGAATGTTCTTGATGGCTCATTAATATCGGTATTATTAAATGGAACAAGAGTATGTAATGGATCAGTGCCATACATATCTTCAAAGAATCTTGTAGCTTGATAGCTTCTAATATAACCGCCTTTAATGACATTAGTGTATATGCGCTTAATATACATGGTGCCTGGCTTAATCTTGTCTAAGTCGGAGATACGAACTACTGGTATGGTTTCAACTTCACTGCCACCCGCATCTTCTCCATTAACGGTCATCATGCCGCATTCTTTAGAGAACTTTTCTTTTGTTTCCCTAGATTGACATCCTAGGAATACTTGTGAATTACAGTTATCCCAAATAGTTGAAGCAACTTCATCACCATAAATAGCATTCAACTGTGAGTAGTTTTGGATGATGATATGGAACCAAATGTTTCTACTTCTTGCAGTTGCAATCTTTCTTCTAAAGTCATGGATTTGTGGAATATTAGCAAATTCATCTAATAAGAAGTGTGTATCTCTTACTTTAGCGGATGGATTATTATTTCTAATTCTTTCAACTTTCTTTAATACCTGTGTGTAGACCCAGTTAATGAATAAGGACGCTACTAAATCATCACTGCTTTCATAATCTCTAGTGACAAAGAATACAGCGAATGGATTTTTAGAGTCATCTAAATCAATTGTGGTTTCGGCCGTTAATTTAAGTATGTGTCCATGCATCCAATCAGCGACCGCTGCTCTAAAGCAACTTAAGAAAGACGCTCTAGTCTTATCAGCGGAATCCAATACTGTTGTAACTTTACTAAGTGTTTCTGTTGATTTTTCTTCAAAGAACTCATGGACTATATCAAATTCATGACTGTTGTTTTGACCATCATTAATCTTAAGATAGACATCATTAACTGTTTTTAATGTCATCATCTTTTTAGTGAATGTTGTATTAGGTTTAACAGCTTCTTCTAATAAGCCGGAGATGATGCCACTTAATAAATCTCTAGAACCATCTCTCCAGATAGGATCTTTATCCCCTGGAATAGGTGGAATCATTGTGCTTGATATTTGGTTAATCAAAGATGAGACTTCTGACTTAATGGTAAACCTTTGATTTTCTACATATTGGCTTAACGAACTCAAAGTTGCGAAAGCAATACCATCAAGCATGTAATATGTTCTTTGATATTTAGTCTTGTCATCAAACATTCTGACACCATCAGGAACTAAACCGTGGCATAGCTGATAGTCTTTACCGAGGTCAATCAAAGATACTTGCTTATCATATAATTCATCAAATGGATTCCATGAATTGGAGATAGATGGATCTTTGAAATTAAGAATAAAGACGTTGTAACCTTTCTTCTTTAAGAATGTAGCGTGATGATCAAATAGTTCACCTTTAGGGTCAGTCACAAAGATATTAGGTTTATTCTTTTGTGAACCAATAGCCCTAATTTGAGGTTCTAAACAGCCTGTTGTTTTACCACTACCGGTGGTACCAACATACATTTCGTGATAGAAAGGTAAATAGAAATATCTTAAGCGACATTTTGCCTTTTCTTCATCACTTAATTCTTCATAACTATCAAAGTCATAAGCATTGCCATTTTCATCAACGAAGTCACTACTAAATGGATAGCCTTGGGCTTCAGTCTTGTATAGTTCATCGTAGAAATAGACTTTAAGTTTTTTATCTTTAAAATCTTTGTAACTATAAAGAGAGGAGTTTTCTTTTTTACAAGCGATATAATCATCGCGAGTTTTATCATAAAACGGTTTCTTTATCATTGTTTTCTCTCCTTACTTTAAAACCAATCTGTGCATCCTTACACGCACTGGCGTTGGTAATATCTTTCCATTCGTTAGTGACATTAGGATTGGAGTAATTGTTGATATAGAACATCTTTTGACGATACGAAAGATCTTTCAAAAGAATGACTTCCACGAATGAGTAATCGATTCTATTCTTACCTAGAGGTAGAATAATATCTTGTTTGATTGATGAAATATAAGCGTATAATTCTTTGGTTTCTGGTTTAATAGAAGTAGCGACATTATCTGGTAAGACAGTTACACCATTATCTAGATATTTATCTAGGGTCGCTAAATCTTTATATATCTCATATTGTTTAATATCTTTACTGCGATAGATATGTTTGAGCATATTAACAGAGAACATATCTCCCCATACCGCACATTGTCTGAAAGATAAAATGGCAAAAGCCTCATCTTTATTGGAGCCTAGACCGATATAATTCATCATTGCATTCATCTTATTAACAATGAGATCGCCAGTGACCGCAGCTTTTCTAATTTGCGAATATCTTAATTCTGGGTTGTAGGTGTGGTAGTTACTATAGTCAAACCAATCACCATCTAAGGATGAGCCAATTCTTCTGTTAAGCTCACTAATAGCAAATAAAACATCGCATTTAATTGATAGCATAGCATTCAAAGAATTACTCTTTGCTTCATTGCCCTGCTTCTCGAGATATTTCATACGATCCTTATTGCGCGGAATAATGACTAGTTCTTCCGTAATAAGCCTTTCACATTCATTGATGATTCCTTCTTCTAATTCATAAGCTTGACCAATGACTTCGATAATCTTTTTTGCGTCTTCATCAAACTTCTCGTCAGCGACATTAGATAATAATGTGGTGAGGAGCACCATATTATAAAAGGCATCATAGTGTTTTAATATTTTGTTGGCCATGTTGTTCACCTATCCTTCATTAACTCTTAATATTTCATCCAACACTATTAGTTCATCTGTTGTTATTTCATCATCATAAGCAAAAAATGCAGACGCAAATCTTGCTACTCGCACAAAAGAATCTTTATCTAAATTGGAGATGAATTGATATATATGATATTTAAAATTTGGATCTGCACCACCATTAGTTGTCTTAAAGAATTCTCTTTCGTTCATTTTTAGTGGAGTAGTAGACATAACAAAATCATATTCTCTTCCGTGGCATGTCATATCGGCGGACACGAGTAACTTAACTAAGTCAGTAATAAAGGCATTGATTGAGTCGATTCTATGGCCCTTAAACTTAAGATTAGCTATTAGTTCATCAATGGCTTTTTTGCCATAACTTCTTTTTAATTCGTCTTCTGTATCCAATAGCCCTTGTAATGTATCTCTAAGGTCTTGTGTCATAAATTACTTTATAAGATTTCTAAAAGACGTTTGATTAAATCAGATTCACTGAAATCAATGTTTTCGTCGCACGCCATAACCATCATGCCGTATGTAACAGCGGCTTCGCGTGGTTTTTCGGGTATGCTTTTGATAAAGCCTAACATTTTTTCAATGAATTCAGGATCAGCACCACCGTTAGTAATTTCATAGAAATTCTTTGCATCGACATCTATACCCGTGACCGCTCTAAAGAAATCGTATTCATCCTTAGCAAGTCTCACATCAGCGGAAACAAATAATTTTGTCATCCACAAAATAGAGTCACCTATTTTTTCATCATTAATTCCATCAGATTTCAAGTAATCGATGTAAATTTTCAAAGCTTCGCTTGCGATTTTAACCTTGTCCGCTGGGCTTAGATTTATCGTATGATTTAAAAAATCACGAAAAGAATAATCACTCATAATTGCAATATGTCTCCTATTTGATTTTAGAGTAGCTTATTTACATAAGTATATCAATAGAATATCTATTTAACGTATGTGTTTTGATAAGGATTATTATTGTTATTACCGTCATCGAAATTTTCTATCTCTGAGAAGTCAGACTTTTCGACAATATTTATTGGTAATCTGCCTACAACGTATAGGATAACAATAGTCCCTAAAGCAGCTAAAGAAGCAAACAAAGCTGGGCCAGCAAATGAAAGAGTAATATTAATTAGTCCAAAGACACCGTTACCATTTAAAAAATATGTTAGGAATGTTCCAACGCCATTAGCGAAGAATACTAAGAAATATCTCATTGGATTGCTCTTTTTTCTTAAGCAAATAATGATAATAATCGTGGCAATTAAGCATAGTCCAAATTGTATGCCAAACATAATAGAAGCAGGTCCTCTATTTTGTTCTACAACTGTTAATAAAATTTTAATATATTGGGCAACAGGAAGAATGATGAGAGCAAGTATAATAAAGAAACGTTGCAAAGGGCTAATCTTAGTTTGTAATCCTCTTTTGCGATAACTGTTGTACAAGATAAATGAAACAACAAATGAAATAACTATTAAAACGGTGCCGATTAATACATCCACAATAACAGCGGCTAGACAAAGCATAATTAGAGACATAATTAAAGAAGATAGAGGAATGACTCTTTTGCCACTCTTTGATTTGCCGGTATCTGCCTTTACAGTATCTATTTCTAAAATGCCTGCAGCAATTTCAAAAACGAAAGGGAATATTGATATAACTAATTGCCAAACTTGGTCAATAGGCAAGAATAGAAAAACAATTTGTACAACGATAGTAGCAATAGCTAATAATTTAAAAATATTTTTAAGAATTGTTTTCATTGTTTTCTTCCTGCCTTGATCAAGACTGTTTTGGTACACAAAAATAACTAGATAAAAATGTCGTAAGTTTCGATTTATTATCATTCTATATCTTTTTTATGTAATATCCAATCTATTGACGGACCAAGAAGCTGTTTAAGAGAATCACATTTATCATTGATTCTCATCAAAAACAATTCTTATCAATTCGTTGACAAGTTGATTAGTAGATTCATTAATCATTTCGCTATTTGATATATCAAACGTGATGCAGTGCATATATCCCAAGTGACGATAAGCCCATTCATTGTTCATTATCATTTCTCGTTGACTATCACTGCTGTACATAATCACTGGTATTATTTCTTTGTTGAAAGCTTTGGCGGTTTCAAACTCTTTTCGAACCCATAGAGAATTAATTGATCTTACCGATAAAAGGATGAGATAAAACCGCGATTGTTGAATTGCTCTAATGATTGTTTTTTCAAAGTTAGATGAAACCAAATCTTTAAAGTCACAATAGGAGTCTATGCCATATATACTCAGTTGTTCTTGAATCATTCTAGCAACTTCAAAATCTAAATGAGAATAGGAAATATAGAGTCTTTGAAGTGAGCGGAAATTGCCCACTACGGTATTTAGTTTTTGCTTAGTTTCTAATGTTAAATTGCCATTTGAATCAAGACATGAATCTATATCTATTGTAATGTTGCGTTTTCCTTTGAGTCTGACGTATTCTCGCTCTTTTTTGACCCAAGTCGACCTTTCGGCATTTGATGATCTGCAATAAATAAACCAAACCCTAGCATCTATTTCGTCTTTAATTAGTTGTTCTATTTCATCGGCGTCGGTTTTACTTTTCAAAAAGAAAAGAATTGGCTCAGCTCCAATTGATTCCAAATAATTCCTAATTGGTCTTACTTTATCAACGTCATAGTGAGAGTGAGATATGAAAATATAGACTACTTCTTTTGACATAAACAACGATTCACTAGGACCTTTTAGATATTTAATTGTTTTATCAATACCAAAGCATCTTTGTATTGTATTGAATCAATGCCGTATCTATTTTTAATGTCTGCTAATCTTTCTTCTGGAGTCACAAGTTCACCCTTTGAATTAATGAGCATGTCACATATATTTAATAGTTCTAGTTCTTCTGAATGATACTCACAATCAATAGCACCGTGATAATATATCTCTTTCCAATACTTATAGCCGCTTTCTTTCATCAAAAGACCGCCGATATGAGGATGTTCTTCTTGTTTTTCTGAATATTCATAACCGATATCGTGCAAATATCCCAAAATGAACATTTCACGGCACACGTTGTCATCCCAGCCTTTTTCTCTAGCCCTTCTTTCCATTAAGCGCGCAACAGAAAGAGAATGTTTTAATCTGTCTTCACTAATCTTTATCATTTCTCAAATACTCAATAAGATCTTTAATTCTAATTCGTTGAGAATTGGCCATTGTTAAATTTAATAATTCATCAACATTAACCCAGCAAAACTCCTTAGATTCAGAATCCAATAAAACATTAGATTCCTTAAATGAAGCAAAATATACGGCAGTAAACTCTCTTCTTACTTCGCCATCTAAATATTGAACAACAGTTTTTGGATCATTATATAGTCTAAAAAAGCGGAGGTCGAAAACATCTAATCCTGTTTCTTCTTTCATTTCACGAATGGCGCATTCTTCCATTGTCTCGTCAAACTCTAGTGTGCCTCCAGGAAGTGACCATTTATCATTGTCTTTTCTTCTAATCATTAGGACCTTGTTGTCTTTTACTAAAGCCACCGCTGTTGCGGGCCTAATAGAGTTTGCCCTTGGAGCGTTATCATCATGGAAATAATCAATACGATGACTTTCTATTTTTTCCGAAATGAACTTTAGGATTTCGGGGGTTTCTTGAAGCAATACTTTATCGTTTTTCGATGGTACTTTGATAAAAAGAATTCTTGTGTTTTCTTTAACCCTTTGGACATATTTCACACCACTCGGGATAAAGAAGAAGTCGCCTTTCTTAAAACTATGGATAATACCATTATCTATATTCAAATATTCCGTATAACCGGAAAGCATGTATTGATATTCATTGCAAACAGTATGAGTATGCGCTGGTTCAACTTTGCTATGATGATAATTTGATATTCCAACTTCTAATTCGCTTGTTTTAATAAAATCCAATTTTTGAGGCTTTTTTAAATCACCAACAAGATATTCTCTAGTTGATTCAGAAAGAGCTTTTTCAATTTTTGAACTGTCAATTAATACGAAATCTTTCATACTTTACAAATAAAACAAATGGTAGTTTTCATCAATGTGTTTATTAAGTAATTCCTTAATAATGCCTACTTCATAATTGTAATTCATTTTGGTGGCAATTTCGAGAGTTTTACTCAAATCATTATCTATTTCACAATTGGCTTTTAACTTGACTATTTCTCTAACAATCGCTTCATTCACGAGGCCCCAATAGTGATTCAATTTATTATATAGTTCTCTAGCACCTTTCAAGCATTCTAATATCTCATCAGTTTTGTATGTTTCTTCATTTATTAAAGTTAGCGCTCTACCTATCATTTCGTGAGCTTTCCACCCTAATAGCCCTCTATTATCACATTCTTTTTTTAGCAAATCTAAGGTATAGATGGATTGATGGTAATTCTTACTCAATCTATAGATTTCTGATAACACTCCAAGTAAATAAACATCATACCTTGTTTTAATTTTGTCAGCGCTGAAGTGTTTGTTAATTAGATTTAAAGAGGCATCGAAATCATGTTCGTATAGATAAACATCACATAGTTTTCTCACAAATCTTTTTGTTTCGTTGATAAGCCCGCTTCTAAGAGCAAAATCATAGCCAGTAAGTAAATATTCTTTAGAATTAACAAAATCTCCGTTCAGACAGCCCAAATTTCCTCCGATCAAAAATAGTAATTCTAAATAATTGGGTGATTCTTGTGAAATATAATTTAGTGTTGCTTTTGCTTTTTCTAGAAGACCTTTTGAATCCTTAAAAAACATACTATGATGAAGCATCCTAATATAGAACCTAGATAATCTGTTATCCTTCATCACATTTTCAAAATCAAATCGTGATAGATATTTTTCATAATCCCCAACGGCTCGTTCATAATCACCGCTGAGGTGGATTGTGTCTATGTATATTTCAAATACATCAGCGTTGAACTCTTCAATATCTTTTGTTTGTAGGAATTGTCGGAAAAAGAATTTTAAAGTTTTTACTCTCCCTTCACTTTGGATTTTTCTTAAGAATTCTATGAATAACTTATGATTCCAAAGATATTCTAATGCAGGACTAATATTGACGGAAGAAGGGAGCTTCTCAAGGACTAAAAAATATGGAAACAGTGGTACTTCATTTTGAGTGAGGAAACAAACCAATTCATCAAATTTGCCTGTGTCGATAAATAAATCGCAGATGTGTTCGCAAATATAGTTGGAAAAGTATTTCTCTTTGCTGTCAAAATACTGTTTGTCAAAGCATATGTTTTTAACGAAATAGTTTAGTATTCTATTTAGACCGTCAGCCTTAGAAACATAGTAATCGCAATTGTCTTCTGAACATAAAAAGTCAGAAATGGATTTATGGCAAAAATCATAAGAAATAACTGTGAAGTCGCTCTCTCTAATGTAAATAGGAGTCAAGAAAGAGGAACACTTCTTGAGAATATCTTTTAGTGTGTAAGAATCTATATCAAGGATTCTCATTATCAATTCTCTAGGAATATCAGATAATGCAGTAACAACTTCTAAAACGTTTCTTGTCTGAACAAAATCCTTCTGATTTGGAAAGAACCTGCGGAAGTTTTGATAATAGAAGGACTCGAGTCCATTTGGAAGGGCTTCAAGATTATCAATAGAATAGGTTTTATCTATTAATGAATTAACTAATAAAGAAGCGTATAAGAAATTGCCATTTATCTTTTTAAGTAGTAAATCGTTTGTCTCTTTATCAATTTCGAAAGAAGATAGTTTTTCATTGATAAATAATTGGATATCGCCATTGTTTTCTTCTACATAATTATTGAGATTTATTGACTGGTATTGCTTAAACGCGACACTCACATATTCATCTGGTCTAGATGTCAAAATAATACCTATCCATTTTGGTAATTTTGTTAGTTCTCTGGCTAACAGAAACGCAATTTCGTTTGTGCATTCATCAGAAGCTTCGTCCAGACCATCAATCAAAATCACAGCCTTATCTCTTTCACCATCAATAAGGTTATTAAGTGGCTTTGCTATTAATTCCTCAAACAAATCACTTATCCCATGGTTGTTAAAAAATATATTAGAGTTGTTATTCAGCAAATCAATTAGGTGTTTTCTATAATCAGGCAGTTTTGTTGCAATTTTGAAAGCAAGAGATTTAATAAACTCAATTGGAGATCTTTGGTTTTCTTTGTCCCATTCTATGTACATTGTGGCAAGGACTTCATACTTATAGTGCGCGAGGTGTGAAACAAACGAGCTCTTTCCAAAACCCGCCCCTCCAAATATAAATAGAACATTGCTGGACATATCTTTTCGCCATTCTTCCACTATGTTCAAAAGCCATTCACGTCCATAAAAATCACTCTTAAGGAGCATCTGTTCCTTTGATTGCGATAAATTAGGAGTTAGCAACCTTTGTAGTTCTTCTATTTCACCCTTAAAATTTGCAAAGCAATCGTTGTTAAGGGCCGATAGCAGTTCTTCCATCTTCGCATCAAAATATGAATGGAAAGATTCTTTTTTATATTCTTCTTTCCAATTCGAAAAATCGAGATATTGAACCCATCCTATAGTAGAAGGGACTTTAACCATTTCTGGCGGTTCTAATAAAACAGTCAAAACATTTCCGTATTTGATGTTGAGTGCAATTCTTATTTCGTCTAAGCAGACTCCTGGTTCTCTTGTTGAATGTTTGCTTAGGAAAGCGATAACACCATCACTAGCCACTATCCCATCAGTTATCATTCTTCTCCAGTCATCGCCACCTTTGATTCTTGACTTATCAATCCATACATCGAACTTATCATTTAGTCTATCTTTAATCATGTTGACTAGAGTTTCGTTTGCATCATGCCCGTAGCTTAAGAATATTTTCTTCTTTTCAGTTGGTGCAGAAAAAACAAATTCGCAATCATCACAAAAATACTTATCTTTCTTTTTTAAATAAGTCAGGGACTCAGAACCACACTTCGGGCATTTCATTTGTTAATATTTTATATTATTAAGAAATATCGTTCAATTGTGATATAGGCCAACATTGACTCTATATAACATAAAAGCACCTCCGATAAAAGAGGTGCCATATTCATATTGTTGTAATTGTTTTTTATTCTTGCTGTGCGTCTTCAAGCAAGAAGAGAACGTTTTCACCATTTACTTCTGCAACAAGAGTAAGGACACACGCTACATTGGCTTTGATATTGCCTTCTGCACCTTCAGAAGTTAATAGTTTGCTATATTCATCGATACGCACAATATCGTTATAGCCATAGCCACCACGTTGACCCCATTCATGGTTAACAACAATTTTGAATTTCTCACCAGGGGATAAGTGTAGTTCGTTTAATCTCCAAATTGTATCTGATACTTTTGTGAATTCAGCACAATTAGTATCTACTTGCCAGTCATTAAATGAACCCACTAAAGCGATAGAGTTAACTATTAATACATTTGGGGCATCTTCCACACTAATGGTGATTGTTAAATAACCATTATCAATTTGAGCGTTATTGATACTAATAACAACTATCTTTGTATTAACTTGTTTCTTATATTCTCTATAACCAAATATTTCAGTAACTTCAAAACCATTCTTTAATAGTTTAGTTCTATAGTTAGCTTCTTCATTACCATCAGTGTTTCCTATTTCTAATTTATATGGTGATTTATCTAAAACACTATTATCAAGAATGGTATATCTTTCACCTTCATATTCAGGAACTCCTAAGTTCTTTAATACTTCTGGGAATGTAGGAGCAGTATAGTTATTATTTTGGAAATCACCAGCGTAATAGAAATTCATAGCACCACTAAGATTATCACCATCTACGAATAAGATGGTTAATTCTCTATCTTGGAAACTACCTCTTTGTATCACATCATCTAATGTATCATCTAGATGCGCTTCAGTATAGTATTCACCTCGTTGTGATTTAACATAATATCTTAATGCTCTTAAATCAGTGATTTCAGATATTAGGCCACCACCTTCATCAACATAGCATAGATGTAATACTATCTTGTCACCATAGTTATCTATAAAGCCATTAAATAATTGACCAATGGTTACTGAACCAGGAACTTGATAGTTATCTCCCCATCCTGAAAAGTCACCATTCATCGCTCTAATACCTGCTGGTTGTTTTTCTATCTCACCGTGATCGCCCTCTTCTTTACAAACTAGGTCATAGATAATATCTTCTTTAGCGATTTTATTAAACTCTTGATAACAGGTTTTGATAACACTATTTTGTGTGCCTTGTTTATTAAAGAATTTATCAGCATCTATCTCATTAGCGTTTAGTCCTAAATCAGTGAATAATGCTTCGCCTACAGCTTTAGCCTCATCACCTTGTGCTCTGGTTCTTTTATTCTTATGGAAGACGCCATCTTTATACCAGGAGCAAGCATCTACTTTATATTCACATCCTTCTTCAACATATGAATTGAAGTTAGTATGGGTAGAGTCTTTCACTAATCTATGGTCATTGTCCATACAGAACTTTCTCCATTCTTTGATGGAGTTATCTTTGACTTCTACATAGTCATATTCATATGTATATCTACCATAGAATGGTAATTCTCTTTCATCATTTTCAGTGACCATAGTCATCTGATAATTAGGAGAGTTATTAGCCATATCGTAATCTAACTCAATAGCGACATACCATTTGGTATTGTATTCTTCATTACCTTTATTAAGTTTGATATCGAATGATATATCTGCGGTGATTAAATCATTATCATCAATGTTGATATCCATTCCTAAAGTGAAGGTGTAGTTGTATTTATACTGTTCACCTTCTCTTTTAAAGCCTGTTTCAACATCAAAATACATCTCACCATTAATAGTGTCATAGTATTTATTACCAAATTCATAACCACTTCCAACTTTTTCCAATACTTTCTTTAGGTATTGGAACTGCACCATAGGAGGTTGATTGTATTCTACTTCTTCTAAGAAATTATCTTGAATATCGTCATCTCTAAAGTAGCTATAGATAACATCTAAACCATGAGATATATTAGATCCTCCTAGTTTAGCTTTAGGTAACAAGATTGCCCCTTTAGACGTTTTCTTATTCTTGAATGATTTCTCCACACCATTAAAGGCAAATTTAACTTTCTCATATTGGGTGGTTGGTAATTTAGGACTACACCCAATAAGAGAGATACCTAAAATACCCACAAGAGTGGTAACAAAAAGATTTATCTTCTTCATACGATTAAAAAGTCTCCCTTGAACCAAATAAATTTATTGATTCTAATTATACGTATATGATGGTTACAGCCTAATCATAGCACGTATTTATAAAATAGATATAGGAATATGCGCAAAAACAGAATATTCAATGGGTGTTATATTATTTTACCAAACCAGCAGATGGTTTTTTAAACATTGCTTTTTTCTTATCTGGTTTAGCGTTTGGATCTTCGTCGGTGAAATCGTAGTTGTCATAATTAGCCAATGCATCAAAATACCCTTTTTTATATTCGTTTAATGCATTGAGATTAGTAAAGACAATTTGCATATGTTCGCGTGCATTTCCCTTGTCCGAAGCAATAGGGATGTATTTGTTTTTATACGGCGCATATGCTGTGGAACCAAATTTTGAAGAGTTGCACTCGATGTAAAAACAAAACAAGTCCCTTGAAGTTGACATACCTATGCTGTTGAAGTAATTAACATCTTGGTTAAAGGCTATCGTAAATATGTAGTTCGTTTTGTTTTTGAATAATGACCTGGCATCAATATCTGTTGCTTCATAGCAAATAAGGGGTGCAAAATTCACATTGTCTTTCTTGAAAAGGACATAATCGTAAACATCCTTGTCTTTAATTATATAACCTGAATCATGAAGTATATTTCTCTCCTTGAGAGGCATAATGTTTTTATCTCTAATAACGATCAAAGATTGCTTGTGCATATTTTGGTCGAAATAAGGTATTTCCGTTGCGACCAAGTTAAATACTGCGCCTTTATAGACAACGTACCGGATGCCAGTAACTATTGTAGTGAGTGTTTCCCTTGAAAACTTGTCAATCAATTTAATCCACGAGAGTGGCAAAAATGATTCAGGGAATAAAATATAATCGACTGGTCTTTTTTCGTTTTCTATGTTCTCAGGATTCTCTTGTTCAACAGGACCTTGAACGTTAACTTTCTTTAAATTATCTCTATTTTTCTTAAAATCTCTGTAATAAGAATCATTCAATAATCTAATAACAGCACTCTTAACTTCGCTTCCTAAATCTTTTACATTTAAAAGAGTCTTTGGATTTCTTTTTTTCTTTTCCTTATAAGTTATATCCATCATATCCAAATTAATAGAACCGACTGCAATCGCAATCTTATTAGGATTAGTAGAGATATTAAAGAAAAGGGGATTGTTATTAATCGTAATTGTGGTTAATTTGTATCGATTGTTTTGATCAATATTAAAAGTAAGTTCTGCTTTATATTCATCAAAAAATGTTCCTATTTTTTCATAATAAGAATTGTACAGCGTTTCAATATCATACTTGCCTGTAGTTACTAGTTCTGATGTCTCCATGGCCCACAAATAGTCATTCAAATTCAAGTAATATGGTGAGTACTGAATCTGAAAGGAGTTGTAGCCCTGCATAGTGGCATCCACAAATACTTGGAAATTAATAATTCTATAATCAAGGTTGGCTTTTGTTAAGTCGGTAAAATTGATTAGAGGATATCTTACAGGAGCAAGATCAAATAGGTTCGAATACCTATACATTTGAACTACAGCAGGAGATACCTCCTGAGCAATTCTCACGTTGCCTGTCAATGCACCGAAGCAACACAAGGCGTTTTCAAATAAAGATTGTAAAGATTGCTTAATCCTATCTTCTATCGTCTTTTTATTTTTAGACCTTCCATCTCCATATAGTGTCTTTGTGTAATCGTTTGGTAAAAATTTAATATGTTTTATCGTTTTTCTTATTTTGCTTTTAAGTTTGCTAAAAGCTCTCATGTTCTCTAGATATCCAAAAAGGAGAAGAAGCCTTTCCATTTTCATACAGGTTAGGACAATCGCTGATGGTGAAAGAGCTTCCAAAAGATTGTTTGAATAGCGATTAAACGATGCCTTATTTTTGATTTTGGTTCCTTTCGTTGCCGTTATTAGGCCGTTAATCGTTTTGCCAATTTTGCTTTGGTCAACTTGAATTTTATGAAAATCTCTAATTTTGATGTATTCTTGCTTCTCATAAATATCATTAATAATTGAGTTTACATTCGCGCTGAAGCTTGGGAACAAATTGTATTCACTAATTGTCCTTTCTTCTGTTTTCAATTTAGTAAAAATTTCAGAAGAACCATCATGATAATTCCTAATAATTCTAAACTTGTCTTTCTTTATTCTTAGTGATGGGAAGCTGGTTAACACAACATCGCCATTACTGTCTTCTTTAAAAATAAGCGGAAAATCCTTGGCAAATTGTTTTAAATCAGTGTAATTACAATTGTCTATTACCATAATGATGTCGTCGACATACCTCCCGTAATGAGAGCATATTTTATTAGCTAATTCATCAAAACTGGACAAGTACAGATTCGCCAATAGATAAGATAGATTCAAACCGATAGGTAGAAAAACCCTTCCTTTAAGATCAATTCTATAAGAACAAACTAATGCCGAATAATAATTGAACAATTCTTGCATCACTTTAGTTAAAAATGTCAATTCATCTGGTAATACGATTCCACAATCAAAAAGTATCTTCTCAATATTTGCATCTACAAAATAATAATATCCGGTGATATCTAAAGAGATGATACTCGAATCTTTTTTACTATTGTAAAGCTTTTCAGAACAATAGATTGCATCGTTTTTCCATTTCTTATATTGAGAAAAATAATATGTATGGATGTTTAAATTCTTATAATTCGGCTCTGAATCATAGTCAAACAAATCACGATGAAATTTATTGGCGTACCAACATTCATTTTGAAGAATTCCTTTGCTGTTTAAAAAAGACGCAACTTCTATAGTGTAAAAAACATCAAGAATGTTTATCTCAATCGGTGAATCAAAGTGAAAATTTACTTCATTAATTTCTACTTTTTCAATAGTGTTTTTATTTTCGATTAGGCTTGGATCATTGCTCTTTTCGTTAATCTTTTTAGGAACAATAAATGTATCTATTCTCTCAAATAATGATTTGAAATAATTTATGTCTTTTGAAGAAATGGCTGCTTCTAATTCTTTAAAAGCGCTTTCAAATGAATCAATTTTGTCTTCAAATAATGCTATTTCCTTTTTCTTGTAACAAAGGCTGTTTTGAAAATACACTTGAGATTTAAACTTTCTATATGAGCCCTTAAGCTTTTCAATCAATGGTGTGTTAGTAAACATAAAAAGTATTGTAATTTTCAATTATTTTAGCACAATTTGAATACTCAATAAATCGATATTTTACTAGCTAAATATTTACCGATTGCCAAGGTTTTGCTTGTTGCCAGTCATCCAATAATAAAGCGGTGCCGATTTACTCAGACACCGCTTTTAAACATCTACATATGTTCAGCGATTTTATAGCACGCCTTATTTATAAAACAGCAATCATTTCCTATTCTTATAATTCTTATCTAACCATTCTTGGTTTTGTTTCATACATTCATCTAGCCAAGCAGAACCTTTTTCAGATAGATACCATTCGATTGTTTTCTTAACGCCTACTTCAAATGTAGTAATTGGATCCCAGCCTAATTCTTTATTGGCCTTTTCTGGATCAATTGCATATCTTTGGTCATGACCATGTCTATCCGCTACAAATTCAATTAATGATTCTGGTTTATTAAGCTCAGAAAGAATGCGCTTAACAATATATAAATTATTACGTTCATTATGACCACCTAAGTTGTATACTTCCCCTACTCTTCCTTTTTCTAGGACTGCGAGAATACCTCTACAGTGGTCTTCAACATATAACCAGTCTCTAACATTAATACCTTTACCATAAACTGGAAGTTTTTGGTCATGGTTGGCTTTATATATCATTAATGGAATTAACTTCTCTGGGAATTGATATGGGCCATAGTTATTAGAACATCTAGAGATAGTAACTGGTAGACCATAGGTACGGTAGTACGCTAAAACGAGAAGGTCTGCACTAGCCTTAGATGTGCTATATGGTGAAGATGTATGTAATGGAGTATCTTCGTGGAAGAATAAATCTGGTCTATCTAATGGTAAGTCACCATATACTTCATCAGTAGATACTTGATGATATCTTTCAATACCATATTTTCTACAAGCATCCATTAATACTTCTGTACCAATAATATTAGTGGTTAAGAATGATTCTGGATCTAAGATAGATCTATCAACATGAGATTCCGCGGCAAAGTTAACAACGATATTTGGTTTTTCTTCTTCGAATATCTTATATATTGCTTCTCTATCTCTGATATCAGCCTTATAGAACTTATAATTAGGATTATTTAATTCTTCTTTAATAGTATTTGGATTAGCAGCATATGTTAATGAATCAACATTCACTACTTTCCATTCTGGTCTTTCTTTTAATAATAATTTGCAGAAGCAGTTACCAATAAAACCCGCTCCACCTGTTACTAAGATTATTATATTATCTTCAAATCTAAACATCTTTTATTGTTTTTTTCAGTATTGTTTTGTTGCTTATTCAAACTTTCGATTGATATCAAGTGCTTTACGTTTGGCAATTATTGTTAAAACACTTCAGAGACTTTTAAAAGTAGTACCAGCACAAAAAGAAGAATGAACATAATAAACACTATGAGTGCAGCAAAGAACGTTATCTTATTTTCTTTTCTGCTGGCGTTGATATTATCGTTTTTCTTTTTTTCCATAACTTAATTGCATAGGTAAGTAGTTATTGGTTAATCGTCGCCCATGATTTTCAAAAAGGCTCTAGTCCTTTCTTCCTTTGGATTAGTAAAAAAATCTTCGCTAGGACCACTTTCTACAACAAATCCATCTTCCATAAACACCACTCGATTAGCTACCTTCCTAGCAAAATTCATTTCATGAGTCACTACGATCATAGTTCTACCATCATTGGCTAATTTTTTCATCACATCCAAAACTTCTGCCGCCATTTCTGGATCTAGTGCACTTGTTGGTTCATCGAACAAAATAATATCTGGATCCATACATAATGCTCTAGCGATGGCAACTCTTTGCTTTTGTCCTCCACTGAGTGATCTTGGACGGTAGTTCATTCTATCTTGCATATTCACCGCAGCCAATTCTCTAAACGCTCTTTGCTTGGCGTCTTCGTAAGAACGTTTCAAGATTCTTTCCTGAGCTATAGTACAATTTCTCAAAACATCCATATTGTTAAACAAATTAAAACTTTGGAAAACCATAGTCATTTTAGTTCTTAGGTGATTTCTGCCGTTTTCACCAATCGATAAAACTGGATGCTCCGAAATAAAAGCGTCATAAGCTTTTTTGTTAAAATAATTAATTGGATTTGGCTTGTTCTTAAGAGTGTTTTTATATATTTTTTTGCATTCCTTAATTTTTAGTTTGTTTTCTTTTGATTTATCGCCTTCAATCCTTAAATTTTGGAAAATTGCAAGATTGTCCTCTGCTTCAACAATTTTGGAAAAATACTCCTTCTTGGCGATAATGTATTTCTCATAGTCAACAAAATCATCTTTACATTTAAGAACAGAAAAATAATTTTTGCCCTCAAAAGATAGCGTGCCTCTTGTAGGTTCTTCAAGGAGATTTAAGCATCTCAAAAATGTCGATTTACCAGAACCACTAGGGCCTATAATAGCAATTACATCACCTTTATTTACTACTAGATTGATATCTTTCAAAACCTTAGTAGCATCAAAAAACTTTGCAAGATTCTTAATCTCTAGCAGTGTTTCTTTCATATCAAACTCCTTTTCCATCTTGAAAACGGATTCAAGGATATTTTTTGACCATCTAATTTCTTTTCTATTAATTTTAGAATAGAGGCGGCAAGTAAAGTCATAATTAGATAAATAGCGGCAAGTAAGGCATAGCCTTCTAAATACGCATATGTTTTAACAGAAATTTTACCAATGCGATAATAAAGTTCTGTGGTAGCGATAACATTTAATACTGACGAGTCTTTGATGTTTACAATTAATTCATTGCCAATCGTTGGCAAAGCGTTTCTAATGGCCTGTGGTAAGATTACAAAAAAAGAAGTTTCAGACGACCTCATGCCCAACGATCTAGCGCCTTCAATTTGTCCTTTATCAACACCATTTAATCCAGATTGAACAATTTCTCCCATATAAGCAGCAGTGTTTAAAGTAATAACAATAAGACCAGCAAAAAACCAGCCATTTAAAACATTATTGATTGCCCCAACGAATCTAACATTATCCCAGTTTAGTCCAAGAGCGGCGCAACCATATTTAAATATGAGTGCTTGAACCATCATCGGTGTGCCTCTTAAAATTACTGAATAACCAACACAAAATGTTCTAACAATGCCAATGCAAAAGATAAAAAACTTATTGGTGTTTGGTCTTGCTTTCCAATTCTTGCCATATGCAATGAAAACACCCAAAACAAGACCAACACTTGTTCCAAATATGGAGAGAATAAGTGTTGATAGAATACCAGCAAAAATCAACTCTCCATTATTCGATAAAATGTCACCTATTTTTTGAAAACTAAACATCCTATGCTGCGGATCTTTGTGAAGCCGCTCCCATCATTTGATTTCTCTGCTCTTGATTCAATCTCTTTAAAGAAGCGTTCAAGTCTTCTCTTAATATGTCATTTCCTTTTTTGATGCCGATGTTGACTTTAAGGCCTTCTAAATCATCATCACTTAAAAAAGAATAGTCACAATACAAGACAGATAAACCGTCTAAATTAGCCATAGCCTCTACAACCGGTAGTTCTGCAGGCATTGCAAAAGATATTCCCTGTTGAACATCAATTGCTGCTAATGGATATGTCATTTGTGAAGCGCTGTGGTTAATTGTTACACCTTCTGCATTTACAAAATAACTATCGATTATGTCATCTCCAACAACGCCACTTTGACACACCAAACTTTTACCGTTAAATAGTTGTAACAGTTCTTGATATGAAGCCGGATTATCTTTAGAATTACCTGATGGTAAATCAGATGTCTTAATAAGAAAAGCTAAATCACTTTCTAAATACGGATCAGTAAAGTCAATGGTTTTTCTTCTTTCAGCGGTCGAAGACATACCAGCTAAAATCATATTAATAGAACCGCTATTTAAAGATGGTATTAAATCTTCCCAGTTTGTTCTCTTAATTACTACTGGTCTATTCAAGTCTTTAGACAAAAACTTGGCAACTGCAATATCATATCCATCTGCAAATTCAGATGTTCCATCAATTGGTAATGTAAATTCATTAGAAGTAGATTGTGTCCAGTTAAATGGTTGATAGGCACATTCCATACCAATGACCAAAGCATTCCCGCTGTTTGCATTGTTTCCACATGCAGTCATGTTGAGCGACGCAACGCTTAATAAAGCTGCGCCAATGAGTAAAACTTTTTTTGACATATCGTCATCCTCCTAAAAGCAAAAGATTGCATCTATCAGATGCAATCATTGAGAACGACTCCACCGATAGCTCCTCTACACATTGTAGGAGTGCATAAGATATTCTCCTATACACCAACTAGTTCAAATGTCTTTAAACCGTTTCGGCAGTCATACCTTTCACTAATTTCGCTGGGTGCCCCCTCAACTAGTTACTATTTTATACTGCGCCTCTATCAATCTTTATGGGCTTATTATAACTACATAATTTGAAAAGTAAATAAAAAAATATCTCCTAAAAAAGGTTATAAAAAGAGTTATGCCAATATTGTTTTGTAACAATCTACTAAATAAAGAATATCACCAACAATATCCAATTAAATGTTTTCCACGATTCAAACTAGGCTAAAAACATGATTGTGTTAATCAACATATCGATTTCTAGCTTGACCCCTTTTGTATAGTTGTCCCAATTGTCATTGGGTCGATCAATGTTTTGTGGCGTTTCAATAGTGAAGCCCATTAATCCTAAAGAAGCAATGTGTTGCTTAGCTGTGCCCTCATAGGTTGATTCGGCCAAGAAAAAGTATGGGGCAAGTGTTTCATCATTATAAAATGTAGCCCATTCTTGAAATAAAGCAGAATTTAACCTATATCCACAATCTCGATAGTCTTTTATATGTATATCGTTGCTATAATATTCAAAATATGGATAGTACCCTGTGGTCCCATGCATATCAAGATATAAAACGGATTGTTCTAGGTTATTCTCCACCCACTTCTTCCAGGCTTGTGTTTCTTGTTGAGTGAATTGAACACAGTCTCTATTTAAGTCAATGCCGTTATAATTTTTCCTTTGGTTATTGTTGAAGCCATATGGATTCATGCAGGCACAAATCTTGATAATGTAGTTGGATTTAATGTACATCGCCCACTCCTCATTACTCTCAAGCAATTGCTTTATTCCTTGAGAAACACCCCAACAAGGCGCTTTTTCATTTCCGTGGCATCCAGTATTTATTAGTATTACTTTCTGTTGAACATCGTTTGCCCAAACATTATCAAAAGATGTTATTTTGCCACCATAAAGAGACTGTTCTCCTACAACCTCACACATAGAGTTAAACCCTACAGTATATTGTCTAATCTCCAGCCCACTCGAGTCTATTCCAATATTTTCATCTCTTTTGATAAAGCATGGAAAATTGTCCACTAAATCATCGTATATTGCATACAGCTCATCAAGAGTTTGATTATTAATCAAATAATTAGGCATACGTGGTGATTTGTAGATAGATGGAGAGCCCATGCTTCTTGAACTAGAAGAGTGAAAGATACCTTCGTTTGTGCTCTGATTAATAAAGTCGTTGCTATTTTCGATATCAGTTTTAATGCTTATGCTTTTTTCACCATTTTCAGAGGAAGAATCACTAATTATGTTAACAAAACTAAAAGAAATACTGCTGCATGATGTTGCAAACATCAGAATCGTAATCGATGCCAAAAATAGAATTGCTTTTTTCCCCATATTATTCTCCATTTTAACTTATATTTTAATAACGTTTTTTTGAAATGCGAAAACTGTTTTGATGCGAATGCTTAGATTGATTTTGCAGCACAACTTTAAAAATCTCATTAAACCATTTTGATCGCTTGTGATTATTTAGTGGCTTTATAATATTCTTTGTACCAAACGGCAAATTTAAATAGTCCTTCTCTTAATGATGTTTTCGGTTTATATCCAAAATCTCTTTCAAGATCTGATGTATCGGCATATGTTACTGGTACATCACCAGCTTGCATGGGCACTAATTTCTTGTGCGCTTCAAAATCATAATCTTCTGGTAATACTTTTGCTCTTACTAATTCTTCAGATAAGATTTGAACAAAGTCCAATAAATTCTCTGGATTATTATTACCAATGTTATAAATCTTATAAGGTGGTAATGGCAATCCGTCTTCGCCAGTTTTCTTTTCTGGCGCTTTATTCATTACTCTTATAATGCCTTCCACTATGTCATCTACATATGTGAAGTCTCTTTTACAATTACCATAATTAAAGATCTCAATTGTTTCACCTTTAATTAACTTGTTAGTAAAACCAAAGTAAGCCATATCTGGTCTTCCCATTGGTCCATATACTGTAAAGAACCTTAATCCAGTTGTAGGAATGTTATATAGTTTGCTATAAGCATGCGCTAAGAGTTCGTTTGATTTCTTAGTAGCGGCATATAAACTAACTGGATTATCTACTTTATCATCAGTGCTAAATGGTACTTTTGTGTTGCCGCCATAAACAGATGAGCTAGATGCATATACTAGATGTTCAACTGGATGGTGCCTACATGCTTCTAAGATATTATAAAAACCGATGATGTTTGAATTGATATATGCATCTGGATTAGTAATAGAATATCTAACACCCGCTTGAGCGGCTAGATTAACCACTACATCAAATTGATATTCGCTGAATAGTTTATCGATTAAGTCTCTATCTACTAAATCGCCTTTGAAAAAGATGTATCTATCATTTTTAGTCAACCTTAATCTCTCTTCTTTCAAAGAAACATCGTAATAATGATTAAGATTATCTAAACCCACGATTAAATCATCAGTAGTTTCTAATAATTTCTTTACTAGAAAAGCACCGATAAAACCAGCTGAGCCTGTAATCAATATTTTCATTGTTAGTCCCTTCTAAATAAATCTCTTGTGTAGACTTTATTTTCAACGTCATCTAGGCAACCATCATATCTATTAGCGATAATTGCGTTAGATAATTTCTTAAATTCTTCTAAGTTGTTAACTACTTTACTACCAAAGAATTCTGAACCATCTTCTAATGTTGGTTCATAAATAACAACCTTAACACCTTTAGCTTTGATTCTTTTCATAATGCCTTGGATAGAAGATGCTCTAAAGTTGTCACTATTAGATTTCATAGTTAATCTAAATACGCCAACAGTAACCTTATTAGCGGTTTCTTCTTTAAAGTTGGCTATTTGTAATACTCTATCAGCGATAAAGTCTTTTCTAGTTCTATTAGATTCCACTATCGCGGATATTAAGTTCTCTGGTACATGTTCAAAGTTGGCTTTTAATTGTTTGGTATCTTTTGGCAAGCAATAACCACCATAACCAAATGATGGATTATTATAATGCGTTCCAATTCTTGGATCTAAACATACACCATTGATAATATCTTGTGTATTTAATCCTTTAGATTCAGCATATGTATCTAATTCATTAAAATAAGAAACACGTAATGCTAAATATGTATTAGCAAATAGTTTAACGGCTTCTGCTTCTGTTAAACCCATCAATAATACAGGCACATCTTTCTTAATAGCGCCTTCTTTTAATAGATTAGCAAATTGCTCTGCTTTATCTTTTTGTCCTTCTTCGCATCCCACAATAATACGTGATGGATATAAGTTATCTTCTAGAGCTTTAGATTCTCTTAAGAATTCAGGACTAAATAGGATATTGTATGTATTATATTTCTTTCTAATTGATTTAGTATAACCGACTGGTATGGTTGATTTGATAACCATAACAGCATTCTTATTAACTGATAATACTAACTCAATTACTTGTTCGACATATCTTGTATCAAAGAAGTTTTTAACTGGATCATAGTTTGTAGGAGCAGCAATAACAACGAAATCAGCATCTTTGTATGCCGATGCACCATCAAGTGTTGCCACTAAATCTAGATGTTTTTCTTTAAAATACCTTTCAATATAATCATCTTGGATTGGTGAAATACGTGCATTAACTTTGTCAACCTTTTCAGGGACGACATCAACTAATTCAACATGGTGATTTTGAGATAATAAAGTGGCTATTGAAAGGCCAACATATCCCGCACCCGCAACTGCAATTTTCATCTTTTCTCCTTATCCGCAAACAATACTTGTCTCAAACAATATAGGCTGATATGTACAATCTAATTGTAAAACAATTTTATTAAGCTTTGCCTTTCTTTGTTCTTTTAATAATAGCAAAAAACAACATTTTTATATCTTTATAGTAGAATGCCAAATTTATTACGACATCACACGCCAAACATATTCCGCCACACTCAAGAGCCAAAATAAACCATCCAAAATAATTATTTGCGCCTTTGTCGATGAAATAAGTTGATACTATCATGATACCAATGCACAAAACATCTATTAAACAGTGCTTTATAAAAATTCCTATTTTTCTTTTTAAGATATTTTTTGATAGATACCAAGCTAGATAAATTGTTCTAAACAACATTGCGGTCAAGGTGCCAATTGCTACTCCGATCAAGCCAAACGAAAAAACAAAAGCAATCGAAACAACTATATTCAAAATAGCTTCTATAATGGCACTAACTTGTGTTTCTTTATAATGACCAGCAGCCATGACAATTATGTTATATGGTAATCTTAAGCAATAAGCTCCTAATGCTACAGTAAGGAGTATTCCAAAAGGATAAACGATATAATTGGCGTCTGTTATTCCTTGAGTATAGATTGATACAAAGGGGACAATTAAAACACCAGTTATAGTGAATAACAAAATGGTTACTGTATGAATTAAAGTTTCAATTGCATCAAATGTTTTATTTGCACGTTCAATTTCATCTTTGGCCAACATATTTCCAAACATCGAAATCAGTCCATTAGTCAATGAGGACACAATATTCTTTATCCCGTTTACAACCATGTAATATACTGCATATATCGAGACATCTTTAAGGGTTGAAAACAGTGTAAGAACAATTACATCGGTATTATTATTTACAACAGAAGCTATATGTTGAGCTAATCCGTTCCATTTTTGTTTAATCGGTTCACCCCTCAACTCTATATCTTTTATGATTTTGTATTTTCTTTTTGCTATTAAATAAAGAACTATCGGTTGAATTAAAAAAAGTAGAGACGAACACAATTTTACAACATGAATAGATTGGCCACATTTTATTAGAATAATGCAGGCAGCAGTATTGACAATCAAAGTCGCACAAGCTAAGCCTTGAGTAATGAAGCCGTATTGATCAGCTCCCAATATTAATCTATAGTTAATGCCAATATAGTATTGAGCAAAAATATTAATCGATATTATTAAAACTAATAATGCTGTGAAAAAGTATTCAAATGTGTCTTTTACTATCAAAGGATAAATAAAAGCCATCAACAGTGTGTAGACAAGCAAAATGCATCCAATGGTGTTAAAAAACTTCTTCGATGATTTAAAAATTCTACTAATTTGATTAATATCGTTTTCTGCTAAAGGTTTATATAAAGCTGATTGAACAACAACGCCAACGCCCAATTCTGCAAGGGCTATAAAGCCTAAAAATTGGGTTATTGAGGAAACCAGACCGTTGATTTCTGAACCATATGCAGTTAGAAAAAAACGCGGTAGCACAAAACCACAAACTACTACTAAGATTTGGTGGAGGATTGAAAATATTGATGTGTAGAGTGCTTTTTTTGATCTAGTCATGTTTGTATTTTTTTATTAATTCATCATACATGTATTCTTTAGCGGGTATGATATCTTCTTTTATATTCAAACCAAGAAATCTACTAATACATCTTGTGTTTAATTTGATAAGGAATGCTTTTTCATCTGGCTGTCTAGCGTTGTGATAATCATTATACAATGGCTTTGTGCCAATAGAACCGTTTTCATTTCTTTTAGAACGCAGAATGCTGAAAGAATACTCTTTTACAAGGCGATTGTCTTTTTTTGATAACATTAAATGAAATGCTATTGAACAATTGGCCTCTTTGTCAAACGGCTCTCTATCTATTCCATAGTTGCTGGTAAAATTGCCTAGGCAGAACACAACGTCATTATTCCCGTTTATGCTTGACTTTTGTATTAGATGCTCATGATTACAAACAATCAAATCAACCCCATTATCAAACAGAAACTTGACATGATTATTAGTAAATTTGGTGGGGTAATCATTAAACTGGCCACCAGAATGTAAACACATAATAATCATGTCAGACGAGTGTTCTTTCAAATACTTAATTTCTCTAATTATTCTCCTTTTTTGATATCTGGCGCTTTGTTTATGGTCTTCGATATTCTTCTTAAAATAGCTCGGATAAACTAGACGCAATATTTTTCTTAATACTCTCGCAATAAAATAATTAGATCTCAAAATATAGCGTTGAAGCGGATTAGATAGCTCTTGATTTTGTAATAAACAAACCCTATACCTGTCTTTCCTTTTTAAGTAATTTAAGTTGTAGCACGCTTCTGTGCCGTAAGTGTATGACATAAAACCAACGTTTATTCCTGAAATGCATTTTATCAACGGGAAATATGGCTCATTAGTCCGAGTTGCGCCAACATAATCTAATCCTTCTTTCTTAATATTTGTAATTGTTAAATCAATTCCTTCTATTCCGCGATCTAAGCAATGATTATTTGCAACTGTCAGAAGATCTATTCCTGAGCGTTTTATAGCGCCAAGAATTTGCGTCGGTGTATTAAAATTATAATTCTTACTTGAAAACCCAAGTTCTTCTCCCGCAACTGGAGTTTCTAAGTTTGCAACAACATAATTGCTATCGTTAAACAAAGATGAACATTCTTTAAAAATTGAATCGAAAACATAATTGTTTTCGATTCTATAATCCGATAATCTAGTGTGTTCAATCATTATATCGCCTATAAACGATATTTTGATTTTCTCATCTCTTATGGTATTCATACCACTCTCTTTTTAAGCCGCCAAGCGCATCTTGGGCTCCAGAAATCTCCCAGTTATCATTTCCTTCTATCAAAACGGGACCATCTGGAGTTAGAGCCACATCCCACCCAATTGTTGGTATGTTTGTAAGGGCACTGTGCGCCTTGACAACGAGCTCTTTAACTTCGCTCCAAAAAGGAATCTTTGTTCCCTCATAATTATGACCAGTAATACTATGTGCTGTTTCAATTCTATGGTGACCGACTCCATATTTAAGCATAGTGCCATTTTCATCAATACCAACACCGACGCCGCCTGTAGCCCTGTTGTCATTAATAGAGTTGCAGCCTATGCGCATATAGTGAGCAAAAACGTCAGGCTTTCTAGACTTTTTGCCAATAATAGTTATGATGCGAATTGTATTAATGCATGATGGGTTAATTTCATCAATGTCCTTATGCTGTTCTATTCTTCTTTGAACTAAGAACTGGGAACCTTTTATTTGTCCCATGATTGTTTCAGGTTTTTGATCTAATTTCATCAAATAACAGCCTTCACCACATTCTCCGTTTATTTTTTTAATGAAATAATCTGTTCTGCGTTCTTTAAAAAACACTTGGTAGTTTACATTTTCTTTCGAGATAAAATCGAATATTGTTCCATCAGGGTTAATCAAGGCAACACTATCAATGACATATTTTTTGCCTAATATCTCACCAAAAAATGCCGAAAACAAAATCTTATCTCTTAAAATACAAAGTTTGTTATCAAAAAGATTCTTCGGATAATCTTCGTAGAACCTCTCTATTCTAAATCTCCTATATGGCAAATATGTTTTTTTGTTTCTAAATTTTTTAATATCAAAGCCGTAGCTGTTGTAATAGATGCACGCTTCTCCGTGTCTAAAATACCACCAAATATTTTCAAAAAATCTTCTGAAACGTGATTTTCTTTTGAGTCCTTCCCATAATTGTTTTTCTTTCAAAACATTGTGAATCTCTTTGAATATTTTGGGTAAATTCAGCGTGAGTTTTATTTCATTTTTAAAGCACTTTATTCTTGCACCAATCCCCATAGTGTCTATACCAATCCTTATTTTAAACGTCTGTGCTGATAATCAATAATTTCTTGATCGCGTATAATGCCGTCCTCAATAATAAGACAATTTAAAAGAACTTCGTCTTCTTGAGATGTGATTAATTTTTCTATAAAAGGAGCAATAATTTTGGAGTTATTTACTGAAAAAGTTTTGTAAAAAAGTGAAGGTGTATGATCGACTACGTAATGTATGATACCTTCAACGCAATAAGTTGGATTGGAAATTGTTGTTGGAATACTTGTTTCGATTCCTCCATTCCTATCGCAACTAACATCAATTATCATTGAACCTTTCTTCATGCGCAACAGGTCTTTTTTTGATATGATATGATCTTTTCTTTCCAAATCCCAAAGCACGCAATTCACAATGACGTCATAATTGCCTATTTCTTTTCGCAAAAGAACTTCTTGTTTTCTATTATATTGGATAACTATCGATCCAAGCATATTTAAAGCGCGAATTGCCCCACGGGCTGTGTTTCCGTTTCCGATTACAGCGACATTAAGCCCGAACGGTAACATTCCATAGCATTGGAAAGCATTTAAAACAGCGGCCTCCCCTGCTAGTTCATTGTTAAACCAAAAAATATGCCTACCACAATAAAACATTTTTTCCCACGCATAGGCTGTAAGTCCGTTATTAACAATTGTATCTGTAATTATTCTGTTTTGTGTTGCATGAATCCAACCAAAAATGACTTGTCCTTTTTTTAATCTATGCAAATACTCAGCATCACCAATTTTAGGATCGCATATGATATCCTTTTGCAAAACTTCTTCTCTAGAACAAACGTTGCATCCACTGTTTACATATTCATCATCGGAAATGCCAAGAACTTCACCATAGCCTTTCTCAATGAATACACACTCTGGATGCGATAGTTTTGACAAATCGTCTGGCAAAATAGCGCGCCTTTTTTCATTCTCTTTATAACTTATAGGAAAGCCAACAGTTTTCATTTCTTTCTCCTTTTTGAAAAAACATTATCCAAATCGATTAGATTTCCAAAATACAACTCTGTCTCTGGCAAATAGTTTTTATCAGTTCCACTATGAGGATAAAAGGTATATTCACCAAAGAATATTTGATTCTGGCATTGGTACAAATCTATTCTAACAAAAGGAATGCCTGATGATAATTTTTCCGCAATTTCAAACATACAATCCATTTGTTTTGGCTTTTCGATTGTAAAATCTCTAGGAGCTTCAATGCCCCTTTTATTGATTCTTTTTAAATTCCATTGTTTGTCAAAAAAATAAAACTTAGTGTCTCCTGATTTTCTATCAAGGCAAACCATAACACAGTCAACCCTACCATCAAAGCAATAAAATTTATAATCAGTTATTTCGTTATTATCACCATCAGCCATATATTTTTCAGCTAAAACAACAGGTTTTATGTTTTTATAAGACCATTCTCGCCCATAAAAAAAGAAGTTCTTTTTTAATTTTTGCGATAATCTTTTTTTTGCTTCAGAAAAATTGAAATCATTTTTATCTTCGCAAATGATAACGCTTCCACTGTCATGATTGCACTTTAGAACAAAACGATTAGGAAGCTTATCAAAATCAATTTCGGACGGATCCTTCCAAACTCCTAACGTTGGAATCAAGTATTCATCTCCAATCAAAGAAGCAACATATTCCTTAACTCGATATTTGTCGGCCAAAAGTGTATACAATGGGTTCCTATCATAGATTTTTAGATACTGTATTTTTTCATTGAATGTGATGGGACAATTCAAGTGTAGTTTTTTTCTAAACACCTTATAATACTGATATTTGACAAACATTTTATCAGTAAAAAAATGAGTAATTATTTTTTCCAAATTTCTTAATAAACAATTCATTTTTATACAGACCACTATTTCTTTTGATTATTAGATGTTATTTTGTTTACGTAGGTAATCCAATCCAACGAGATTCTTTTTGGAACGAATTTGTTTATTATTTTTCTTGCGTTTTTAGAGCATTGCTCTCTAAGAACTACATCATCTGCATACGCGCACATAGCTTTTGCGAGAGCGTTTGAATCTCCACAAGGAACTAACAACCCATTTGTACCGTTGTCAATAAGGATTCTAGCCCCACCAGGAGAAGTGTCTGTTGATATGACCGGCATCCCACACGACATGGCTTCCAAAAGAATATTAGGAATTCCTTCGTAATCAGATGAAAGAACAAACGCTTCGTTTTCAACCATTTTTTCAACAGGAGAAGATGTGTAGCCACACAAATGGATAAATTTTGAAGAATCGCTCTTTTCTATATAATTAATGATAAAGTCTTTGTCAGTGCCATCACCATAAATGCGCAAACAGTAATCATTATGTTTCTCATGAAAAATATTAAACGCATCAATAAGCAAATCGTATCGCTTTTGGTTGTTTTCAAATCTCCCAATAGTCACAAAGGTTTTATTCTGACTATGTTGGTAAACATATTGGCTTGGAAAAGCAGGGTTTGGCAAAACGATGCTTTTTTTCTGTAACTCTTCTGAATAATACTTTTTAGCTTCTTCGGTTTGGAAAACGGCCCCAGTCGCTTTATTAATGAATCTATGGTAGAAGCGACAGAGACGATTCTTTAATTCAACTGACGGATCACAACGCTCGCAGACAATCGATGGGATACCAGCCATTTTCCCTGCAAGAGAAGCTAAAAAAGATGGATAGGTTGTGAATCCTATTACGACATCGGCTTTTTCGTGTATTAATATTCTTTTGATATTCTTTATTTGAAACAATCGCTTTATTATTTTAAGCCCTTTAGCTTTTGCCCCAATAACTCTAATTCGAGCATCTACTTTTCTGGCGAAAGAACTGTTGTTGACATCGCTCTGCAGATCAATGATAAAGACTTCGTCTCCATTGTTTGAAAATTCAGAAGCAATCCACAAAAGAATTTTTTCGGCTCCGCCAAAGCTCAGACAGCTAGTTATAAAGCCAATTCTCATTTGCTAAATAGCCTCCATTCATCATATCTAAAAAGGCACCTATAATCATTGTTGCTTGTACTATTGTATGTAGAAAGTATGGTTAACAGAATAATTGGAAAATAGAAAGTGGTAGTATTAAAGCCGTTGATAAACATCATAGGAATCAATGCAGACGAAACAATAACGATTTGAAATTCAAAATTTTTCTTTTTTGTCTTTAAACAATTTACAACAAAGAATATGAATAAAAAGAGAATGCCTAAAATCCCAGAATCACTAATAATATCAACAAGAATACTATGACTTGCATTTCCCTCTTCAAGAAGTGCAAAATATGAACCGGAATTCATTCCGCCGCCAATAATTGGATTCATTTTGAAAGATTCTAATGCTGCTCTCCAGAGAGAAAGTCTTCCTGAACCATCTTCATCTTCAAAAAACCTTTTAAGCGCATATTCATTATATGTTCTAAGGATAATTGTAAACCCAAGAATAATCGTTATTCCAAGGAGTAACAAGACGAAAAGTTTCGTCTTTGTTTTAAGATGCTTTGTAATTAAAATCAACAAAACAATCGGGATAATAATAGCCAGCATGCCAGCGCGAGTGCTTGCGCATATACACGCAAAGAAAGTAACCAATGAGTTAATTAGACAAAATGCTTTGATTATTTTCTTTTTTGAATTCAAAAAAATATAAACAGATAAAACCATAGCAGGAGCTATGTATGCCATTGAATAGTTAGGATCTTTTTTAACGCCTAAGAAAACAAATGTCGATCTTCTAACCCAAGCTTGAATAAAATTGCCATTTAGCCATTGATAGCAAATGTTTATCGAAGCAGTGAAAGCAACGATTATATAAACAAGAAGAAACAATTGAATATCTCTATTAGAATAGTTTTTGGAAGTAATTAGCACATAAAAAATACATAGAAGAGCAAAAGTGATTATATCCCTTCCTAGTTCAACATACGGAGAGAGCAACGTCGATAAAAAATAGACAAAATATAGAAGAAAAATAAGGAGCGAACTATTTCTAATTTTCAAATTTGAAAAAACAAAGCCAAACAAAACAAGCAAAAATGGTATTAAAATGTATGAAAAAGAGGCACCCCACTTAGCAGTGTTGTATTGAGAAAAGACAATTAGCAAAACTACCGCCATATTGAATAAAAGAGATGGGGTTATAATTTTCTTATCTTGTGATAACCTTGTGGGCCAAATATTAGTTTCCATTTTGTTATTTCGCATTTTTCCTTTCGTGTTTCAACCAAGTCGAATAGTAGATATTAGGTGATAAAAAAAATAATAAGGCTTTGCAGAAGCTTTTAAAGTAACAACAGTTAGTTATCGGAATATGCTTATCAAACAAGTAGACATACTCTTTTCCCATTTTTGTAAAAGCTTGCAGATAGAAAGAACTCAATCGATCCCTAAAATATTTTGTGTTGTATTTTTTCTTTTCTAATCCTTTGTAAAACGGCAACAAGATAGATGAAATAGTTAAAAGAGATTTGCCACTTTTTATCGAATTGTCAGAATGCATGATAGATCCTTCTCTCATCAAGTGATAATAAAATAAGTAGTCGCAATAGTAAATGCTTTCGCAATGAGAAAGTAGGAACGGCGTCCAAAGTTCATCCTCGTGAATAATACCTTTCTTAAAACGTAAGTTATTGTTTTGGACAATAGTTCTTTTACAAATATAGTACTGAGCACAAAATATAACTGATTTTGGATTTTTACGCATTTGTTTAGAATATTCATTAAAAGAGTACAAACCTTCACTAATAGAATACTTTAATTCATCTTCAACCACTCCATCATCCGATACGCTATATGACTTGCCAACATACACATCAGAATGTAACGTAACTATTTTGTTGATAAAAAATTGTAACGAGCCTTCTTTAACGTAGTCATCACTGTCAACAAACATGAGATACTCTCCTGAAGCAACCTCAATCCCACAATTTCGTGCGTCAGACAAGCCTCCGTTGCTTTTGTGAATAGTTTTAACATTGGAATATTTCTCTGAATATTCATCACACATCATTTCTGATCCATCAGTAGAACCATCATCAACCAGAATTATTTCACATCGATTGGTGTCTTGATTAACAATTGAATCAATACACTTTTTTAAAAAATTAACAACATTATAAACAGGAACAATGATTGATAGACACATCATATAACTATCTCTAAAAAATATATGGCGGCGCTTTTAACAATTTCAGGACGTTTTCTAACAGCGAGTACATTTCTTTTATGTCTGCCTGCTTCTTAACTTAGAAGCAACATAAATAGGATATAGCCAATTAATTTTGACAAATTTCAACAATAAAACAGTGGACTTATCCAAATATTTTGATTCATAGTCATGAATATCAAAATCATTTAAATAGGTTTTTTTATTGAACAAAACTTGTAACTTTGCATTTTTATATGTTGTTGATATAAATGTTCTATACATGCAAATTGTAAAAGACTTTGCAGCAAACGAATTTAAAGAACGTCTAAAAGCATCAGAACATCCCAAATCAGTTAAATGCTTCTTCAAAAGTACAGCTGATTCATGCCAAGGATCTTTACTCCCTTTTTTGTGTTGCCCAGTATCGTTTTGGACATAAAAGTAAATAGGCTTGTCGATAAAAGAGAATGAGTTTGAATAGAACAAAACATCAAAACTAAACAAAGCTTCTTCGGCCACTGATGTTTTTCCAAAACTTAAATTGTGAGTCTTTATTATCGACGTTTTGATTGCCTTCGTCATACCCCACTCAAGTAAGCCGGTCATTTGGAATGAGATTAAATCATTTTTGTCATACTTAGAAAAGCGAGACAGATCAACAATTCTTTTTTTAGAACCATCATGTTTAATTCTGCATAAGTTGTAAAAAACAACATCAGGATTCTTTTCTTTGATTTCTAATTCAATTAATTTTAAAAAGTCATCACTCCAATAATCATCAGAATCTAAAAAGCATATCCAATCGCCGCTTGATTTTGAAATGCCGTTGTTTCTAGCTGTTCCGGGTCCAGAGTTTTCTTGGTAGAAATATTTAATCCGATTGTCACCAAGGAATTGTGAGACTCTTGAAGCCGTTTTGTCCATAGAGCCGTCATCGACAATAATAAGTTCCCAATTATTACTTTTTTGTTCTAAAACACTTTTGATAGCCCGTCCAATTGTTGCTTCAGAATTAAATGCGGGCATTATTATTGAAAACAACATTATTTTAAGTCACCAGTTTCTTCGAATGGCTTAGGGTTCATTTTTTGTTCAAGTATTTTTGAATCAACAAGGGTTCTGTACCAGCGATGATACATCCAGTGATAAACAAAGCCACTTTTCCCATCTAAAAATCCAAGTCTAAAAATATAATAATAAAAAAATAAAAGCCAGCATCTAAAAAATAAAGGTAATTTGTAATAGAAACCAAATTTCTTTCTACGTGTTTTAGAAATAGTTTTATCACCATCAATTGCTTGTTTTTTTCCGTTTTTGAAGTCGAAATAATCTTGCATTTCTCTGGTGGCATACCAGTTCATTTTGTTTATCCAGTGAGTCATGTTTTTGAAATCGTAATGGATAAATCTATTTTTTGTTTTAGCGCTTGTTCCCGAACATAGAATTGTATGTTCATCCATTTTTCTGTTTTCAATTCGTCCAATACCAGTTTTAAAAAGCATTATTTTTCTTTTATTGTGACAGCCATGCTTTATTTTTTTGCCCATGAAAAACAGCCATGCTTCCATAACAATTCCATTAACGTCATCGTTATGATGTTTTTCAATTAATATAGATAATTCGTTGCATAATTCTGGCGTTAGTCTTTCATCGGCATCTATTCTCAATGTCCATTTTGTAGTTATGCCAGTGTTGTCGATGGCCCAATTAAATTGAGTTGCATAATTAACAAATTTATTCTCGTAAAAATCTGCGCCGTTGTCAGTGGCGATTTGTTTAGTTTTGTCACAACTAAAACTATCAACTACAACGATCCTTTTGACAAAGCTTTTAATGGAATTAATACAATCCAAAAGGTTGATTTCTTCATTTTTGGTTAAAATAATTGCTGTTACATCTTCCATAAATTAACAACTTATCTGCCTTTTACTGCTCCAAGAGCTTTTAACAGTGTATATAAAAATATCTTAGCATCGAACCAAAGTGAAAATCTTTCTAAATATTCGCGATCATATTTTGCTTTAATGATAGGATCTAATTCGCCTCTTTGATGTATTTGAGCATAGCCACTAAGACCCGGCTTTAAAGAAATGGATCCATTCTCTTTTCTTAGATTAACAGTTACGGCGTCTTGGGGATTAACATCTATTAAAGGCCTTGGCCCAATAAATGTCATTTGGCCTATAAAAATATTAAACAGTTGGACTGTTTCATCGATTGATGTTGCTCTTAAAAATTTTCCAAAACCTGTTATGTGACTAGAAACGTTGCCACCTGTACTAGATAAATGAGGATCAGTATCCAACCTCATTGTTCTAAACTTGAAGCATATAAATGGCTTTCCATTTTTGCCTATTCTGTGCCGATTAAAAAACGGATGTCCTTTGGTAACTATAACATTAATTGGTAAAACCCACCACCAAATAAGGGTGGTACAAACAATAATGCCAATAACCGAACCTATAATGGCAATTACCCTCTTAAACGGTAAATAAATTTTTTGGCTCGTTCTTAATTCATAATGAGAACCTTCCGTATTGGCTTGGGTGGCATTTTCTTCTATTGTTGATAATTGTTGTTCCATAATTTGTCCTTCTCAATTATCTATAAGGGAGGGATTGTTTGTTGTCTCTAATTGTTAATAATATTTGTTACAAAATCGATTGCGACATTGGTTTCCACTAAACGACCACATAACATGAATTCCACTGTGACGGTACGTTTATGGAGATTGACTTTTTTGATTTGAGTTTGAAGACCAAGCAATGGTCCATCTAAAACTCTAATCATTTCTCCTTCCTTGACCTCAATATGGCTGATTTCTGTAATACGTGAGTTATTTGCACTATAAAGGATATCAATCATACGAGATTCATCTTTGTTTAATGGTACAAAATTGTCTGTATCAGCTTCTCTACCGAGGAGTCTTTGGAATCCTGGGGTGAAGTATAGCTGTTTGAATAACTGCTTAACATCATTGGTCTCTACAAAAATATAGCCAGGGAAGCATCTTTCGACCACTTCTCTGTTCTCGCCTTTAAATTTACGAAGAGATTTACGATATGGGGCAAATACGTCGAAAGAAGCATCGTCTGGCTTATTCTTCATAATGTCTTCGATGGCTTTCTGTTCTTTTCCGGTTTTGACTTGAATCACGTAATACATACTTAATCTCCCATTTTTATTGCATGCTGGTTCATTAGATATAGTCCAATAAATATACCTAGATAAGATGATGACATCTATACCCTTTTGAGGTGCCACAGGCTTCGACATAGTGATATAGAATAAGAAGGAGTTTTGCAAGAATTAACTATCTTACGTAGTTGAATAAGTCTGGATTTTTGATCTTTTTGTATGACTTATCCAATGTTGATGGTCTGAAACTATGTGTATCTGATGCAACATAGTCCACAAGGCCGCGCTTAATCAATTTCTTGGTTAATCTCTTTTCTTTCCAAGTAGTCATACCTAGATAAGAGTTTGAGTTAATTTGGATTAAGGCACCTTCTTGTCTAAGGGCCACCACTTTGTCATATGTCATCCATTCATATCTTTCCACATGGGCTATGATTACTTGATAGCCATTAATGGAGAAGTTATAGATGACATCTAGGACGTCTTCAGGTTCTCTTGTGAAGGAGAACTCTAAGAGGATCCTATTTGTGTTATTTATAGTCAGGAGTTTGCCTTCTTTTAACATCTTGATTTGATCTTCACGATGTGTGTAGCAAATCTCTTGACCTAAATATAGTTGTACGGGTAGATTTTCTTTTTCTACCGCTTCTTTAAGAAGATTGAACTGTTTAGTTATCTCTTCTACACTTTTTTCATATCGATGATAGATATGATGTGGCGTACAGATGATGGTATCCACTCCTATATCAATTTCATGTTTAATCATGGCTAGTGACTCCTCAAGGGAGTGACTACCATCATCAACACATGGAATAACGTGGGTGTGAATATCGACCATAATAATTAGTTTTCTTTATCTTCTTCTGCTTCTTCTGGAACTTTGCTACCATCAGGAGCTGTATCTTTACCATAGTAGTTTTGGTAATAGTATTTGTATTTATTGCTGTAGTAGTAATTACCACGTTTAGCAGAGATGTTAGCGAATACAACACCTAAGATGTTAACGCCGTTATCTCTAAGAATCTTAACTGATTCTCTAGCGGCGGCTTTTTCTGTCTTGGCTTGGCTAACAACGAATAAGCAACCATCGCATAATTTGGAGATGATAGCAGCATCAGAGACCGCTAAGATTGGTGGGCAGTCAACGATGATGTATTCGTATTCTTTTCTAAGTTCTTCAAAGAGCTTAGCCATATTTTCACTACCTAATAAAGCAGTTGGAAATGGCGCTTTGCTGCCTCTATTTAAGCAATCGATACCATTTTCACCATGAATGATGGCGTCTTTTAACTTGATATGATCTGCGAGAACATCAGTAACACCATCTTTATTTTCTCTTTTGAATGAACGGTGAAGTTTTGGTCTTCTAAAGTCGAGATCTACTACGAGTACCTTTTTACCATCTTCTGCATATGTTGCCGCAACATTTAAAACAGTAATTGACTTTCCTTCGCCTTGCATAGAAGAACAGATTTGGATTACTTGTAAACGTTTATCAACATTAGCAAACTCTAAAGAAGTTTTGATTCTTCTATAAGATTCAGCTGCGATTGATAATGGTTCTTCCACAGTAATGATTCTGTAGTGTGGGTTGTCAGTAACTGTATGTTTAACAGAGTGATGTTTATTAATTCCGAAAGCCATAATTACTTACCGCCTTTCTTTTCGTCATCGAAATGATAATCTGGAATGCCGGCAAGAACAGGAACACCAAGCATTCTTTCGACTTCTTCGCTAGATTTGAATTTGTTATCGAGTAACTCTCTTAGGACAACATATAAGAATGCTGCAGCGACACCAGCGGCTAAGCCGATTGCAGTGTTTCTAACTGTATTCGACACACGTACACCCCTCTTGGCTTCGCTAACTGGAGTTAGGTTACCATTTAAGAATTTATATTTTGGTTCCGGTTTACCTTCAACATCGATAATAACGTTACCCTGTTCATCTAATTTTGGAGAATCGGCGACTTCGCTAGCAGTATCGATGATGGTTTGTAAAATTGTTTTAGCATCATCTGCGTCGCTGGCGGTATAAGAAACCGTTAAAATCAATGACTTAGCACTTACTGAGAGATTACTTTTCAATGTTCCGGAAGTGAATGTGATTGGTTTCTTAAGTTCGGTATTTTCATTAAGTTTATCGGCAGCCTTGCTTAGCACCGCTTCTTCCTTGATGAAAGCAACATAGGTGTTGGTAATGTAGCTTGAAAAGTTATACTCGGTTGTAATAGCGGTGTCTTTACCACCTTCGTAGGAAACGAGCATTGTGCCTGTGCTTTGGTAGACAGGTTTTACTGTTTGTTCGACCTTTGTCCATGTGAAGCCGGCAGCGGTACCTAAAAAGATGAATACGATGATTGCGATCCAATGTTTACGGATAATAAAAAGGATATCCTTAAGCGAAAGACCTCTACCTTCTTCTGTGACTACTTGTTTTTCTTCGTCCATAATGATTACTCCCTTGAAAATATTAGGTATAGTATACAAAGTATTTGTTTACTAGGTTACAAGACAAGTATTATAAACTAGTTACACTAGAATATACAAGTTAAGACACAAAAAACTAGAATTGTCCGAAGATTATCAATTCTAGTGTTTAATTGCCTTTTACAGATGTGAAAAACAAACTTAATCGTAGCATTATAGTTTTAGTTTGATGTAAAAGTGCTGTACTGATGCTGTTTTTCATATCTATCACTAATTACAATAAGTGCTTGTGTATAGACATAATAGCACATAATAAATATTTGTAGAATATTTTTTATAAGTGACAGATTTAACTTAATGTAGTTTATTCTTCAGTTATCTTGCCGTATCTTCTATCTCTAGTTTGGTATTCTTTTAAGCATTCTTCGAACTTATCTTTAGTGAAGTCTGGCCAGTATGTTGGGGTGAAAATAAACTCAGAATAAGCAAGCTGGTATAGTAAATAGTTACTTAAACGTTGTTCTCCGCTTGTTCTAATCATGAGGTCAATTGGAGGTAAATTATAGGTATATAGATGATCACTAATTGTTTGTTCATTTATATCATTTACATCTAACTTATTTTCTTTAACGAGTTCTGCAATTTCTTTAGTGGCCTTAACTAATTCTTGTCTACTTCCATAATTAAGAGCGATGTTAAAAACATAGTTATTATTATCTTTTGTCTTATTTAATGCTTCATTAACTGTTTTTTGAGTGTGTTTTGGGAGTCTAGTGATGTCTCCCATCACTTGGACTCTAACACCATCACGCATTAAATCAGCAATATTGTCTTTAAAGAACTTATCTAGATATCTAAATAAGAGAGTGATTTCACTTTTTGGTCTATTCCAGTTTTCCGTAGAAAAAGCATATAAGGTCATACAGTAGATATGATTAGCCTTCACTGCATCAAAGATTTCAATGATTCTTTTACAGCCTTCTTCATGACCGGCGGTTCTTGGTAGACCTCTTTTTTTAGCCCATCGACCATTGCCATCCATGATGAGAGCGACATGGTTTATTTGATTATTAGCCATAACTACTTGTTCCTTTCTTCTAGATATTCTTTTATTTGATTGATTGTATTTAACGGAGTGGATGTACCACTTGCTATAACAGCGTTTTTATATTTAATATCTAACTTTTTGCAGTCTTCGATATTTTCTAATAGATATATCGCTTTGTTTAGATGTTTCTTTTTAGCGACTTCATATAGTTTCATTGTGTTTGATGACTTCTTACTACCAACAATGATGATTGTATCTATATCATCCCCTAGTTCATTGATAGCTTTTTGTCTAAGTAATGTCGCATCACATATTTCATCAATGATATTAGGATTCTTGATATTCTCTTTTATCTCTTTATGGATATCACTGAGTTCTAAAAATGATAATGTTGTTTGGTTGATGATTAATGGATTATCAGTTTTGACTTTTGAGTAGTCAAACTTCTCATTAATATCATAGAACAACACATTATCATTTTGTGTTAACGCCGCGTTAGCTTCTGGATGATTACGTTTGCCAATATAGATTGTTTCTTTACTATTACGGATCGCGTTAAAACATTCCTTAACTTTAGGACATGTCGCATCAAAATAGATAATACCTTTAATAGATAAGATATCTTCATAGACATCAGGATGACCATGTGCGGTAAATATGATGATATCTTTACTATTAAAGTTCTTTAGTACCTCTAGTGGGTTCTTATTAGTTAAGTCTATTGTTTTAATACCATAACTATCTAACTCTTTAGTTACTTCTTCATTATGTACGAGTAAACCAAAAACATAGATATTCTTATCTTTATGTTCTTTAGCGACGGACTTCGCTAAATTGATAGCGTTTATCACACCATAGCAGTGACCAATAGGCTTAAGTAATTTAATCATGTAATTATTTTACTTTAATAACTTTCTTAAATCATCAAATGCGATATGAAGATTATTAACTTGATCTAAGACATTACCATGTTTAACAAAATTAGTAGGAACACAGAGTGTCTTAACAATACCTTTATAGCCTAAGTCATTGAGATAATTGAGCACGTATGAGGCGAAGCCCTCCTTCGTGCCATAAATATCATAGATAATGATTTGTCTTTTATTTAATAGTGATCTAAGCGCATCTTCATCAATTGGTCTTAAGAACATAGCATTCACGACAGTATAGCCTGGTATCTCTTCAATGATATGACTGATAACAGGACCGTAGGAGATAATCGCAGTGTCACTATCACTATTATTAATCTTCCATTCACCTAGTTTAACTGGACGTGGTTCATGGTTATCAACTTTGAGAGTGATATCTTTAGGATAACGGATAGCGAGTGGGTGATGATAATCGGTGGAGAAGTTAAATAAATCAATAGCCTCTTCCATATCAGATGCCATACATATAGCGATATTAGGTATAGACATGAGGTACGCTACATCATATATACCAGAATGAGTTTCACCATCTTCACCAGGGAGGCCCGCTCTATCGATAAGGAAAGTAACATCACTATCTAATCTAGCAACATCGTGGCTAACTTCATCATAACTACGTTGTAAAAAAGTACTATAAATAGAGTAATAAGCATGGATATCTTTATTTAATCCAACCGCTGCGGCAAAAACCGCTCCATGTTCTTCAGAGATACCAACATCAAATACTCTATCTGGATATTTTTCTAATAAATCATCAATACATGAACCCACCATAGTAGCGGGATTAATTAATACCATCCTATCATCAACTTTAAGTCTATCTTTTAATAGTTGAGCGTAGACTTGACTCCAAGATATATAGTTAGGATCTTTTTGTTTAGTAGGTTTACCTGTCTCAATATCGAATGGGCCAACACCATGCCAGTTACCAACATCATCTTCTTCAGCGTACTTATAGCCATTACCTTTTTGTGTGGTGACATGTAAGACAACTGAACTAGGAGCGTTCTTGGCATAGTTAAAGGCTTTCTCTAATTGTTTGATGTCATGGCCGTCTATGTTAGAGATGAAATATAAACCTAGTTCAGTAAAGGTATTCTTTCTCAGTAATAATTTCTTAAATTGACGTTTGAACCAACTAGTTAAGTGATAGAACCATCTTGTTAAGAAAGTCTTCTTTAAGAATCTTTGATATCTACCTTTACTTCTTAGATAACCTTTAGATAATCTGAACTTTTCAAAATAACGATGTGTTAAACCACGTGATTTACCAATACTACGATTGTTATCGTTAATGATAATAATGATTTTATGATTAAAGTTAGCAAGGTTATTAAGACCTTCGAAAGCCACACCATTGGCTAAAGAACTATCACCAATAACCGCGATAACTTCATATTGTTCTTTATTTAAGTCACGAGCGAGGGCTAAACCCATAGCAGCGCTTATAGATGTAGAAGAGTGACCTGCTTCATATGGGTCATATTCTGATTCACATCTTCTTTGGAAACCGGATACACCATCACTCTTTCTTAATCGATCTAGACTTCTACCTGATAATATTTTATGAGCGTAACTTTGATGACCAACATCAAAGATCACCTTATCATTAGGTAAGTTGAAATAATGATGTAACGCCACGGTTAAATCAGTGGCCCCTAAGGAAGAGGCGAGGTGACCACCATTTTTAGAACAGCTTTCAATAATCTTATCTTTGATATCTTTACTTAACTGTTCAAGCTCTTCAATTTTTAATCCTTTGATATCCGCAGGGTTAAAAGGTTTATCTAAATCAAATCTTTTAATATCTTTTTTCTTCATGTTCTTAAGCAAGTCTATTATGACACATAACGCGCATAATCGCTAAAAATATTATTTTTTAGAGATTTTGGGCTTTCTTTCTTTGATGTCTAATTATTAGGAATAAGATGAGTCCTACGAGGAAGGCTCCTAATAGATAACCACCATAGTCGATAAGTACATCAGTGAATTCCCCACTTCTTTCTGGGACATTTAATTGGATGATTTCAGTAGTCATCGCAATAACTAAACCAAAAGATAGAGCGAAGATAGTATTTAAGTAATGTTTAATCCATTTGAAATCTTTAAAGATGTAGTAAATAGATAGGGAAGAGAATATACCACTTCCGACAAACAAACCAAAATGCCCTAATGACTTCCTAATAAAGGTGGCAAAGTCATTATAGTTTTCTGGTGTGACTGTTCCTGGTCTAACAGTATTCACTACTTCTTCACTGACATCCACGACCCCTTTAGCGGCTTCTGTACTTTGCGCTCCATTTAGACAAGAGTGATAAATGATATAAGCATTAAGAGAGACCGCTAATACGGTAAAGATGATAGTAAGTATTAAATCTAGCTTGCTCTTCTTCATATATTAGTGAAATTATACACGAATACATTATATTAACAAGTTGCGCATTTTATTTTGCGCAGTATAATAGAGATATGGAAAATGTTTTAAGACAAAAAAGAAAACAATTAGGTTTGACACAAGAACAGGCTGCGAAAGCATGCGGTGTTTCTCGTCGCACCTATCAAACATATGAAGAAGCTAATATTGCTAACACTACTTTAGATAAGTTACTTGAGCAAATCGAGGAACTATATAATCCAGGCAATATTGTTTATAACGTTAAAACCATTAAGAACATTTGTAGAAGCATCTTTGTTCACAATCCAGAAGTTGAATGTGCCTACTTATATGGTAGTTATGCAAGAGGTGAAGCTACTAGCAAAAGTGATATTGATATCCTAGTGGTTTGTCATGGTATGGGTTTAAAGTTCTTTGGTATGGCTGCCGATTTAGAGGAAACCTTACATAAAGAAGTTGATTTGCAAACTCACGAACAAATCGGTGATAACGCGGATTTCTTGGAAAACATCTTAGTGGAGGGCATCAAAATCTATGATAAAAAGAACCATTCAAAGAATTGATACAGCATTAAAGCATATCAATACAGTTAAGAAAGATATCAACGGTGTTACTCTAGAACAATTTAAGAATTCTGATATTTTGGTGAGAGCCACTGCTTTTTCCTTATCACAAATTGGTGAGCAGATGGTCAATATTGATAAGAACTTGGAAGACGATTATAAAGACTTACCTTGGAAAGCAATAAGAAACATGCGCAATATCATCGTCCATGTTTATGACAAGGTAAAAGCTGAAGTTGTATATGAAATAGCCACTAAGGATTTAGAATCTTTAGAAAATAGTTTATTAAAAATCAAAGCTGATTTAGAAGAGCAGCTCTAACTAGAAGCATCTTTTTGTTTTAGCTCTATAACATGCCTGTGGATCTTTGCTCTTTTCGCAGTGGTAACAGAGCTCATTATTTATAAATGCACCGGAGAAGTATTCATCTAAGTTTTTAACTGTGGTTTCAGCGATATTAGATAATGCTTCATTAGTGAGATAGGCTTGATGGGATGTAATAATGACATTAGGTAATTGTAAAAGAAGTGATAAGGTATCATCATTAACAATCTTT